>NZ_MWIG01000041.1:0-8642 GCF_002156145.1 Streptomyces sp. NRRL B-24572
GCGCGCAGCTTCATCAGCTTGGTGATGTCGACCTCGACGACCGAGGACAGCTGGGCCTGGCCGTGCAGCGCCTTCATCATGTTGTCGCCGATGACCTTGCGCATGCGGGTCATCTTGACCGTCTGGCCACGCAGCGGGGAGGCCTCCAGGGCGGGGGCCTTCGGCGCGGCGGCGGCCGGAGCGGCGGCAGGGGCGGCAGCGGCGGCCTTCTTGGCCTCGGCGGCCGCCGCCGCGCCGAAGGCCCCCGCCCTGGAGGCCTCCCCGCTGCGTGGCCAGACGGTCAAGATGACCCGCATGCGCAAGGTCATCGGCGACAACATGATGAAGGCGCTGCACGGCCAGGCCCAGCTGTCCTCGGTCGTCGAGGTCGACATCACCAAGCTGATGAAGCTGCGCGCCCGCGCCAAGGACGCGTTCGCCGCCCGTGAGGGCGTCAAGCTCTCCCCGATGCCGTTCTTCGTGAAGGCGGCGGCCCAGGCGCTGAAGGCCCACCCGGTCATCAACGCCCGGATCAACGAGGACGAGGGCACCATCACGTACTTCGACTCGGAGAACATCGGCATCGCCGTGGACTCCGAGAAGGGTCTGATGACGCCGGTCATCAAGGGTGCGGGCGACCTGAACATCGCCGGCATCTCCAAGGCCACGGCCGAGCTGGCCGGCAAGGTCCGCGCCAGCAAGATCACGCCGGACGAGCTGTCCGGTGCGACCTTCACCATCAGCAACACCGGCTCGCGCGGTGCGCTGTTCGACACGATCATCGTCCCGCCGAACCAGGTCGCCATCCTGGGCATCGGCGCCACGGTCAAGCGTCCGGCCGTCATCGAGACCGCCGAGGGCACCGTCATCGGCGTCCGCGACATGACCTACCTGACGCTCTCCTACGACCACCGTCTGGTGGACGGCGCCGACGCCGCCCGCTACCTGACGGCCGTCAAGGCGATCCTGGAGGCCGGCGAGTTCGAGGTCGACCTCGGTCTGTAAGGCACGCTGCCGATAAGGCAACGTAACGAGCCTCACCTGCGGCGCCCCCGCCCGGAAGTGTTTCCGGACGGGGGCGCCGCCGTATTGTCTAAGGGTCAACACTCCCCGAGGAGCCGCTTCATGACCGTCCCCGTCGTCCACTCGCTGCGCGAGCAGATCCGCGAGCACATCGTGGAGGGGATCGTCAGCGGGCGCTGGAAGCCGGGCGAGCGCATCGTGGAGCGCCGGATCGCGACCGAGCTGGAGGTCTCCCAGACCCCGGTCCGCGAGGCGCTGCGCGAGCTGGAGTCGCTGCGGCTGATCGAGTCCGCGCCCAACAAGGGCGTCCGGGTCCGCAACCTCACCGCGGCCGACCTGGAGGAGAGCTACCCCGTACGCGCCGGTCTGGAGCAGATCGCGGCCGAGCTGGCGGCCGGGCGGCTCGCGGCCGACTGCTCGGCCCTGGAGCCGCACGTGACGGCCCTGTACGAGGCGGACGCGGCCATGGACGGGACGGCGCAGGTGCGGCACACGGTGGCCTTCCACCGGGAGCTGGTGAAGGCGGCCGGGAACGGCGTCCTGCTGCACACCTGGGAGACGCTCGGCATCGAGGTCTTCACGGCCCTGTCGATCCGCTGGCTCGGCACGGTCCAGAAGTCGTACGCGGAGGAGCACCAGGAGCTCGTGGAGGCCTTCCGGCGGGGCGACCCGAACATCGGTGCCCTGGTGAAGGCGCACGTCCTGGGCTGCGCACCGCGAGCCTGAACCACGGCTGTACGCACAGTGAGCGGGTCCGCCCTCCGGCGGGCCCGCTCATCCGTGCGCGCGCACCCTCATACAACCAGCCTCACCTGCGAAAACAGGACAGAAAACAAGGCACCGGGTGCCCTTTTCCTTGGCACCCTGTGCCGACTTTCTCGATCCGAAGAGGTTTTCGCCTTCAACCCTTTGATCGATCATCGATCGCCGGTTTACAGTCTTCGGCGGGCCGTCACCCGGCCCGTCGCCCTGTCCTGCCAGACAAGGCCCCCTTATCTCCACCCCACCTGTCCGGAAGGCGGCGATCATGACCGATCCCGTAGGCAAGATTCCGAGCGAGCTCGACCAGCTCCCGGACCGTGACACCGAGGAGACCGCCGAGTGGGCGGCCTCCCTGGACGCCGTCACCAAGGCCGCCGGCCCCCACCGGGCCGCCTACCTGATGCGTCGTACCCTCCAGCACGCCGAGGGCGCGGGCCTGGCCCTGCCCAAGCTCCTGGAGACGGACTACGTCAACACCATCCCCACCTCCGCCGAGCCCTCGATCACCGAGTTCGGCGGCGACGAGGAGATGGAGCGGAAGATCACCGCGTGGAACCGCTGGAACGCGGCCGCGATGGTCACCCGCGGCTCCAAGCACGGCGTCGGCGGCCACATCGCCACCTTCGCCTCCGCGGCCTGGCTCTACGAGACCGGCTTCAACCACTTCTTCAAGGGCAAGGAAGCCGACGGTTCCGGCGACCAGCTCTACATCCAGGGCCACGCCTCCCCCGGCATCTACGCCCGCGCCTTCCTCGACGGGCGCCTGAACGAGGCCCACCTCGACAACTTCCGGCAGGAGTCCGGCGGCAACGGCCTGCCCTCCTACCCGCACCCGCGCCGCCTCCCCTGGCTGTGGGAGTTCCCCACCGTCTCCATGGGCCTGGGCCCGCTCTCCGCGATCTACCAGGCGCGCTTCAACCGCTACCTGACCAACCGCTCCATCAAGGACGTCTCCGCCTCGCACGTGTGGGCGTTCCTCGGTGACGGCGAGATGGACGAGCCCGAGTCGACCGCGGCCCTCGCCCTGGCGGCCCGCGAGGGTCTGGACAACCTGACCTTCGTCATCAACTGCAACCTGCAGCGCCTCGACGGCCCGGTCCGCGCCAACTTCAAGATCGTGCAGGAGCTGGAGGCCCAGTTCCGCGGCGCCGGCTGGAACGTCGTGAAGTCGCTGTGGGGCAACGCCTGGGACGAGCTGTTCGCGCTCGACACCACCGGCGCCCTGGTCCGCCGCCTCCGCGAGGTGCCGGACGCACAGGTCCAGACGTACCAGACCCGCGACGCCGCCTACATCCGCCAGGACTTCTTCGGCAAGGACCCGGCGCTCGTCGCGATGGCGCAGCTGCTGTCCGACGACAAGATCCTCGAGTGCTTCCACCTCTCCCGCGGCGGCCACGAGCCGCGCAAGGTGTACGCCGCGTACAAGGCCGCCCTGGAGTTCAAGGGCGCGCCGACGGTCATCCTCGCGCAGACCGTCAAGGGCTTCACCCTGGGTGAGGGCTTCGCGTCGAAGAACGCGAACCACCAGATGAAGAAGCTGACGACGGACGAGTTCAAGAACATGCGTGACCTTCTTGAGCTGCCGATCTCGGACGCGCAGTTCGTCGACGGCGTGGTCCCCTACGGCCACCCGGGCGCCGACTCCCCCGAGGTCCGCTACCTCCAGGAGCGCCGCGCGGCCCTCGGCGGCCCGGCCCCGGCCCGCCGCACCCACGCGCTCGCCCCGCTGCCGGCCCCGGCCGACAAGGCGTTCGCCGCCTTCGACAAGGGCTCCGGCTCGCAGTCGATGGCCACGACGATGGCGTTCGTGCGACTGATCAAGGACCTGATCCGCGACAAGGAGACCGGCAAGCGCTGGGTCCCGATCGTCCCGGACGAGGCCCGTACCTTCGGTATGGAGAGCCTCTTCCCCTCCCTCGGCATCTACTCGCCGAAGGGCCAGACGTACGAGCCGGTCGACCGCGACCAGCTGATGTACTACAAGGAGGCCAAGAACGGCCAGATCCTCAACGAGGGGATCACCGAGGCCGGTTCGATGGCCGACTTCATCGCCGCTTCCACCGCGTACTCCACGCACGGCGAGGCGATGATCCCGTTCTACATCTTCTACTCGATGTTCGGCTGGCAGCGGACCGCCGACCAGATGTGGCAGCTCGGCGACCAGCTCGGCCGCGGCTTCCTCGTCGGCGCGACGGCCGGTCGCACGACCCTGACCGGTGAGGGCCTCCAGCACGCCGACGGCCACTCCCCCGTCATCGCGGCCACGAACCCGGCGGCGCTGACGTACGACCCGGCGTTCGCGTACGAGGTCGCGGCCATCGTCAAGGAGGGTCTGCGCCGGATGTACGGCGAGGCCGCCGAGGGCGAGGACCAGAACGTCTTCTACTACCTCACCGTCTACAACGAGCCGATGCCGCAGCCGGCCAAGCCGTCCGGCATCGACGAGGGCATCATCAAGGGCCTCTACCGCTTCAACACGGCCGAGTCGGCCGGCCTGGAGCTGCCTGCGAACGCCTCCCGCATCCAGCTCCTGTCCTCCGGCACGGCCATCCACTGGGCCCTGGAGGCGCAGAAGCTGCTCGCCGCCGAGTGGGGCGTGGCCGCCGACGTGTGGTCCGCGACCTCCTGGACCGAGCTGCGCCGCGACGCGCTGGAGGCCGACGCGGCCCTCCTGCGCGGCGAGGAGCAGGTGCCGTACATCCGCAAGGCGCTCGAGGGCATCGACTCCCCGGTCCTCGCGGTCTCCGACTACATGCGCCAGGTCCCCGACCAGATCGCGCAGTGGGTCGAGCAGGACTACAGCTCGCTGGGCGCCGACGGCTTCGGCCTCTCGGACACCCGTGAGGCGGCCCGCCGCCACTTCGGCGTCGACGCCCAGTCGATCGTCGTCGCGGCCCTGGCCCAGCTGGCCCGCCGCGGCGAGGTCCAGGCCTCGGCCGTGAAGGAGGCGCGCGAGCGCTACGGCCTGTAAGGCCTCCCATCCGTCCGAGGGGCCGCATCCGTACGCACATACGGAGGCGGCCCCTCGGCACACGCACGTACGGCACTCTGGTGGGCATGCGTGCCGCCCGCCTCATCAAGATGGTCCTGCTCCTCCAGTCCCGCCCGTCGATGACGGCGGCCGAACTCGCCGCCGAGCTCGAGGTGTCGGAGCGGACCGTCACCCGTGACGCCCTCGCCCTCTCCGAGGCGGGGGTTCCGGTGTACGCGGACCGGGGCAGGGCCGGCGGCTACCGGCTCGTCGGCGGGTACCGCACGCGGCTCACGGGCCTGGAGCGCGGCGAGGCGGAGGCGCTGTTCCTGTCGGGACTGCCGGGCGCGCTGCGGGACATGGGGCTCGCGGACGCGGCCTCCTCGGCCCGGCTGAAGGTCAGCGCGGCCCTGCTGCCCTCGCTGCGCGACGCCCCCGTCTCGGCGGCGCGGCGCTTCCACCTGGACGCCCCGGGCTGGTACCAGGAGCCGGAGACCCCGGAGCTGCTCGCGCCGGTGGCGGAGGCGGTGTGGGACGACCGGTGGGTGTCGGCCCGCTACCGGCGCGGGGACGGCGAGGAGGTGGAGCGGGAGCTCGAACCGTACGGCCTCGTCCTGAAGGCGGGCGTCTGGTACGTGTGCGCGCGTTCGGGTTCCTCCTTCCGTACGTACCGGGTGGACCGGTTCACGGCGGTGGCCGTGGGCGAGGAGCGGTTCGACCGGGACCCGGACTTCGACCTGCCCGTCTTCTGGGAGGAGCGGGCGGCGGAGTTCGCCCGGTCGATCCTGCGCGCCGAGATCGTCGTGCGGCTGACGGAGGCGGGGGCGCGCAGGCTGCCGTACGTGACGGACCGTGCCGCGGCCGAGGAGGCGCTCGCGGCGGGGGTCGCCGGAGGGGGACGGGTGACCGTGGCGCTCCGGGTGGAGAGCGAGGAGGTCGCCTTCGGCCAGCTGCTCGGTCTCGGCCCGGAGGCGGAGGTCCTCGCCCCGGCCGCGCTCCGGGAGCGGTTCGCGGAGGCGGCCCGGGGCATGGCGGAGCTCTACCGGTAGCCGGCACGGCGTGGCCCGACCGGCCCTCTGCTCGGCATGGCTCTGCCGGTCGTCGGCCGGCCCGGTCCGCTCTAGCGGTACTCCTCCACGTTCGGCTTCCCGATCTCGCCCGCGACGATGAAGCCCCAGGCGTCGGGCCGTGAGCCGTCCGCGTCCGTGAAGCCGTACTGCTTCGCCAGCTCGCCGCTCGACAGTGACTGTCCGGTCCAGCGGTTCCGGCCGGGGTCGGCGGCGAGGGCGGCGACGGCCCGGCCGACGTACACCGGGGACTCGGAGATGGCGAAGTCGGGGAGCTTCTCGGTGGCGTCGCGCCAGTTCTCCTCGGTGACGCCGAAGCCGGCGAGCATCTGCTCCGACCTGAGCCAGCCGGGGGTGACGGCGACGGCCGTCCCGCCGTACTCCTCCAGTTCCTTCGCGAGGCCGAAGGCCATCCGGATCGGGGCGTTCTTGGCGAGGTCGTAGAAGAGGTTCTCGCGGAAGCGGGTGCCGTTGTACGCGGCGGTGCCGTCGGTGACCTCGACGACGAGCCCGCCGGGGTTGCGGGTGAGCAGCGGCAGGACCGCGTGGGAAGTGATGACGTGCGTCTTCACGCCGAGTTCGAGCATCCTCAGGCCGCCGGCGAGGTCCATCTCCCAGGTCTTCTTGCCGAAGGTGACCAGGTGCTCGCCGCCCCACACGTCGTTGACGAGGACGTCGAGCCGGCCCTGCTCGCGGTCGATCCGGTCGACGAGGGCCCGGACCCGGTCGGGTTCCAGATGGTCGGTGGGGACGGCGATGCCCTCGCCGCCGGCGGCCGTCACCAGTTCGGCGGTCTCCTCGATGGTCTCCGTGGCACGGCCGACCTCGCTGAGCTTCTCGCGGGTGGTGCGGCCCGTGACGTAGACGGTGGCTCCGGCGGCGCCGAGCTGGACGGCGATGGCCCGTCCGGCGCCCCGGGTGGCTCCGGCGACCAGGCAGATCCGTCCGCGCAGGGGTGTGGTTTCAGTCGTCATGATCACCAGGCTGACAGGAAAAGACGACATCTCCTGTCAGGATTCCGTCCGGATTCATTTCGGGCTTTCCGGGTGCGTCGGACTCCGCGAGCCACGATGCTGGTGCCGTGATGGACGAGACCGAGTTCTGGGAGCTGATCGACGCCACCCGCGAGGAAGCCGAGGGCGACCCCGAGGAGCAGGCCGATCTGCTCGTGGAGCGGCTGACCCGGCTTGACCCCGACTCGGTGCTGGACTACGCGCGCCATTTCGAGGCCCGCTTCAACCGCGCGTACCTCTGGGATCTGTGGGGTGCCGCGGCCGTGCTCTTCGACGGGGCGGGCGAGGAGACCTTCGACTCGTTCCGCTGCTGGCTGATCGGCCAGGGCCGGGAGGTCTACGAGGGGGGCGTGCACGATCCGGACGCGCTGGCGGAGCTGCTCGGCGACTTCGACGTGGAGATCGACGGGGACGGTGAGGAGATCGGCTTCGCGGCGGACGAGGCGTACGAGGCGCTGACCGGCGCCGAGACCCCCGATCTGGGCATCCCGATGCCGGGCGGGGAGCCGCTCGGCACCCCCTTCGACCTGGAGGACGACGACGTGCTCGCGGCCCGCTTCCCCCGTCTGTGGGAGCGCTTCGGGACGGCGTAGACAGGAAGAAGGAGCCCGGGGGCGTGGAGGGCGGACTCCACGCCCCCGGGAGTCTCAGCCCAGCTGGAGCCGGGGGTTCTCCTGCCCGAGGATCATGTCCGTCCTGGGCTGGAGTGCCGGGAAGAGCTGCTCGGGCTGCGGGATCGCCCAGTACTTGCCCTCCGCGACCATCTCGAAGACCCGCTCGGCGTGCTCCTCGGGCGTGAGCCCGTGCTCGTCGGCCATGGCCTGCAGCTGGTCGCCGAAGGCCGCGATCTCCGGCGGGGCGGTCTCGCCGGGCCTGGCGGCCCTGAAGATCTCGCTCTTGACCGAGCCGGGCGTCACGACGGACACCTGGATCGGGGCGCCCTTCATCCGCATCTCGTAGTACAGCGACTCGGTGAGGGCGAGCGTGCCGAACTTGGTGACGCTGTACGGGGCCATCAGCGGGCTCGGCAGCATGCCGCCGATCGACGAGACGTTGACCACCCAGGCCTTCTCGCCGCGCTCCAGCATGCGCGGGACGAAGGCCCGGATGCCGTTGACGTAGCCGCCGATGTTGACCCGGAGCATGGCGTCCCAGCGCTCGGCCGGGATCTCCCAGGAGTAGCCCATGGCCATGATCCCGGCGTTGTTGACGAGCAGGTCGACGGCGCCGTGGCGGGTGTACGCGGTGTCGGCGAGGGCCTCGACGGAGGCGGGCTCGGAGACGTCGGTGACGACGGCGGTGACCTCGGCGCCGGTGGCGGACAGCTCGCCCGCGAACTCGGCGAGCCGTTCGGCGGCGATGTCGGCGAGGACCAGCTTCATGCCGAGCCCGGCGGCGTGCCGGGCGAGGCCGGCACCGATGCCGGAGGAGGCACCGGTGATGACGGCCGTACGGCCGGAGAAGACCTCGGCGGCGGTCATCAGAAGTGGGTCCCGCCGTCGATGCGGACCTCGGTGCCGGTGATGAACCTGCCGTCCTCGGAGGCGAGCANNGCCCTGGGACTGCTTGGAGGCGCCGGAGCCGTCGGTCATGCCGGAGGAGATGGAGCCGGGCTGGACGGCGGTGAAGCGGATGCCCTGCTTGGCGTACTCGGAGGCCAGCGCGTGGGTCATGGACTGGATGCCGCCCTTGCTGGCCGCGTAGGCCGCCATGTAGGGGTGGGCGAACATCGCGGAGGTGGAGGAGAAGTTCACGACGGCGGAGTCGTTGCCCTCCAGGAGCGCCGGGATCGACTCGCGGATCATGAGGAAGGTGCCGGTGAGGTTG
>NZ_MWIG01000410.1:0-3838 GCF_002156145.1 Streptomyces sp. NRRL B-24572
CCAGGCGGCCGCCTGGACGAGGGGCAGGGGTACGTCTCCGAACTCGGCGGCGACCTCGTCGGCCTCGGCCGCGGTGATGTGCGGGGCCCGGCGCATGAGGTAGCCGGTGGATTCGGCGCGGTCGAAGTTGCGGACGGGGAGCACGTCGGTGTGTTCGCGCCAGCCGAGGTTGCGGGAGGTGATGAGGACGTGTCCGGGTCCCTGCGGGACCATGACGTCGACGTCCCTGATGTCGTCCCAGCCGTCGAAGACGACGAGCCAGCGGCCGTGCGGGGCGCCGCGGCGGAGGGCTTCGCGGACGGCGCGGATGCGTTCGCCCGGCTCGCTGCCGGTGGGCAGTTCGAGGGCGACGGCGAGTTCGCCGAGGCGGTCGCGCTGGACGTTCCGGTCGTCGGAGCTGACCCACCAGATGACGTCGTAGTCAGAGCTGAAGCGGTGGGCGTACTCGGCGGCGATCTGGGTCTTGCCGATGCCGGACATGCCGAGCAGGGTGCACGCGGCGTTGCCGCGCTCGGCGTCCATGAGCCGTTCCTGGAGCTCGGTGAGGAGGTCGTCGCGGCCGGTGAAGCGCGGGTTGCGGCGGGGCACCTCGCCCCAGATGTCCGGCGGGGTCTCGGGGTAGCGGACGAGGGCGCCCGGCGCGATCCGCCGGGCGGGGGAACGGCGCGGTTCGATGCCCAGCCTGCTGAGGAGCCGGGCTTCGGCCTCCTCCTCGCCGACGCCCCAGAGGCTGACCGGTTCGAGGACGGCCGTGGAGGGGAGGAGGGTGCGGTTGGTGAGGTTGACGGCGGCGAAGCGGTCGGCCTGGCTCGCGACGAAGCTGCGCAGGACGTCGTTCCACTCGCCTGCGGGGCGGGGGCCGAGCTCGAAGAACCAGTCGTCGAGGACGAGGAGGACCTGGCCGCGGGCGAGGAGCAGGTCGCCGAGGGAGTCCTCCAGGGGGACTTCGCGGGGCGGGTCCCAGCGCTGCAGGGTGGCGCGGACGCCGTGGGTGTCGAGGCGCTGGTTGATCCAGGCCGCCCACGGCCGGTGGTAGCCGGGGAAGACGACGAGGACGTGTTCGGGGGCGGCTCTGCCACCGTGGTCCGCCGAAGCGCCGCCCGACCGCTGTTCCGCCATGTGTGCATCTCCCGTCCCGCTCACGCGCAACGCAGTGTCATGTGCTCTTGGCACAGTGTTACCCAAGGGCTCGCCGGCCGGAGCCGAGGCTCGCATGGTGCTGCCTCATTTGCCGGACGAACTCCCTTCCCTCGTTGGTCAGTTCATCGGATTCAAGCAGTACCGCAAGGGCTTCGGCCACCTGATCGTGGACATGGTCGAACTGTTGCGCGGACCGTACGCGCCACTGCCCGGGTACGCCGGAGGCGCGGGGGGCCCGGGCGGCCCGGTGCCACAGGTCGGCGAGCGCCAGGTGGGCGTAGGCGCCCTGGAGGACTCCGCCGACCGGCCTGAGGTCCCTGCGCCAGCCGACGCGGTAGGTGGGGGCGGGCCGGTCGGGCGGGTGGGACCGGTGGAGCGGGACCAGCTCATGGAGCATGGCGAGCTTGCTGTGCTGCAGTTCGTGGACGAGGGTCTCGGCCATGTCCACGGCACCGGCCGCGGGCGTCATGAGGACGGCCCCGGGCGCGGCGCTCAGTGTGACCCCGATGGACCTCGTCCCGCGCGGGACGAGCGGCACGACGACGTCCACCGAGCGGCCCACCTCGACCGCGCGGGCCCGGTCCGTCCCGCGCAGCAGACCGCGGGCCTCGGTCCAGCGGGCGGCCCAGCCGGCGTGGTCGGTGTCGGCGCGGTCGGCCGCGGCCCGGGACGGCATGCCCATGTCCGGCGGCAGCCGGTACGGGTCGAGGTCCTCCAACCGGGTCGCGCCGCCGGGCAGGGCGCGCAGCCCGCGCCAGCCGGGACCGCTGCCCGTCAGCCTCCCCCCGGGGCCGTGCCCGTGGCGGCGGAGCACGGCGCGGGAGCCCGTACCGTCCCCGCCCCCGATCCGTACCGAGCGGGATCGGGCGTCGATCCGGAGCCGCCCCGGACCGCCCGCCTCGACCCGCCCGACGCCTGGGAGCGGGAGCACCCCGCCGGGGGCCTCCACGACCAGGTCCACCGACAGCCCGGCGCGCAGGGCGGCGGTGACGGCGAGCAGTTCGAGATGGGCGAGGTGGCGGTCGAAGGCGGCTCCGGGCGGTGTGGTGAGCGCGGCGGCGAGCCAGGCCCCGGTGGTCGGGTAGTCGAGGACGGTGCGGACGACGTCCGGGTGGGCGCGCTCGGCCCGTTCGAGCAGCAGCCAGCCCGCCTCGAAGGCGCGCAGCGCCGGAGGCGCCACCGTCTCGCGGTGGCGCTGGACCCGCACCAGGAGGGTCTTGAGCAGGAGCAGTCGGCGGGCGTGCAGCCCGGCTCGCAGAAAAGACGCCCCGGCCGGTCCGGGGCGCGTGGTGGCGAGACCTGCGAGAACTGCCGGGTCCGGCGGGGCGGCGATCACTCCCGGCTCCGGACACCCGGGCGGCCGCCGGGCGGACCGGACGAGCGACCGAGGGGCGACCGGCCGCCGGGCGATCGACCGTCGGGCGACCGACCGTCGGACGACCGACCGTCGGACGACCGGCCGTCGGACGACCGGCCGCCGGACGACCGGCCGCCGGGCGACCGGTCGCCGGGCGTGGATACGGCCGAAATCGATCGCCCCGTACGGACGTCTCTCGGGTGCACCCGGCCGTCAGCCGACGAACTCGTCCTCCTGCCAGGACGCGACGAGATCCGAGGGGCGGAGCAGTACTCTCTCCACCGCCGCTCCGAGAGCGGCGTCGTCCATGACCCGCAAGGTCCGCAGGTCAACGACCGCGAGATCGGACAGTCGCGAAGACCTGACGACGTCCCGGCCGACACCGGTCGCCCACCCCGTGCGCTCGCACACTCTCGGCTCCTCCTCACCGAAGCTGTCCCCCACGGTCGTAGCGGTGCGGCGGTTCTTCCCGACGCCAGGAGACCGGAAACCCATTCGATTCAACTGCCCCCATGTGCGCCCCCGTTATCCAGCCGTCCAGGGCCACCACGGCGGTGCGACGCTGCGGCGCTCGTCGGGCGTGAGCGGCACACCCGCCTGCCCCCTGGCGCTCTCAAGACCGGCGAGCAGCGCCCGGGTCCGTTCGACGTCGTCCCAGTCGACCTCCACCAGCTCCCCGGTGAGCCGCCGCCACTGCTCGACCGCGGCCTGCAGCGCGGCCCTGGCCCGCCCCGGGCGGCCCATGAGGCAGAGCACCGCTCCCTGGGCGTGCAACGCGCGGGCGCCCGTGACCGTGCCCGGGGTGTCGCCGTGGGCGGCACGGGAGTCCTCGACGGCGTTCCGGTAGGCGGTGAGGGCGTCGCCGAGCCCGCCGTCCCGTGCGGTTTCGGCCAACTCCAGGCGCACCCGTCCCAGTTGCAGCCAGATCTCGGCACGCTCCCCCGGGTCGCCGGTGCCCCTGAGGGCCTGTTCCAGGAGGTGGCGGCTCTCGAAGAGGTCGGGCAGGAAGCCGGCGCGGTGGAAGCGGAGTGCGAGGACGCTGCCGATCAGGGTCCGCGCCGTGGCCCGCTCGGGCGCGCCGGCGGGCAGCCGGGTGAGTGCCTCGCGCAGCACCCCCTCGGCCCGGTCGACGGGGCCGGTGCCGGTGCCGGCTGCGGCACGCCGCAGCAGCGAGCCGCCCCAGGCCAGCAGGGTCCGGCCGCGCTGTTCGCTGTCGGCGGGGGCCAGCAGGGTGGCCTCCTCGTAGGCGGCGTCGGCGGCGGTGCCGTCCCCGGCCGTGTCGTACAGGCGGGCGCGGGCGGTGGTGAAGCGGAGCCGCAGGGCGCGGCCGTCGCCGAGGAG
>NZ_MWIG01000411.1:0-6340 GCF_002156145.1 Streptomyces sp. NRRL B-24572
GCGCGGTCCCGCCACTGTGACCGGATCCGAAGGGTCCGGGAGTCAGGAACTCTCGCCGCCGGTCACGTCGATCCAGGGCGCGGACCCTGAGTGAGGACACAGCGCCATGCCCGGCCGCAGCCCCGCCCTCTCCAGAACCACCGGCGTCTTCGCGTACGGCGCGGCCGCCGGTCTCGCCGTCGACCTGCTCGTCGGCGACCCCCGCCGCGGCCATCCCGTCGCCGCCTTCGGCCGGGCCGCGGGCCGGGTCGAGAAGGCCCTCTGGCACGACCACCGCGGCTGGGGCGCCCTGCACACCGCCGTGTGCGCCGGTGCCACCGTCGCGGCCGGCGCCCTCGCCGCCCGTACGGTACGGGGCAGCCGCGCCGCCTCCGTCGCCCTCACCGCCGCCTCCGTCTGGGCCGTCGTCGGCGGTACGACCCTGGGACGCGAGGCCCGCGCGATCGGCGGCGCCCTCGCCGCCGGGGACCTGGAGGTCGCCCGGGAACGGCTGCCGCACCTGTGCGGACGCGACCCGCAGTCCCTCGACGGTCCCGCGATGGCCCGCGCCGTCGTCGAGTCCGTCGCCGAGAACACCTCCGACGCGGTCGTGGGCGCCCTCTTCTGGGGAGCGGTCGCGGGCGTGCCGGGCCTGGTCGGCTTCCGCGCGGTGAACACCCTCGACGCGATGGTCGGCCACAAGTCCCCCCGCTACCGCAGGTACGGCTGGGCCTCGGCCCGCCTCGACGACCTGGCCGGCTGGCCCGGGGCCCGGCTGACGGCCGCCCTCGCGACCGTCGCCGGCGGGAACCCGCGGGGGGCGGTGAGGGCCTGGCGCTCGGATGCCTCGAAGCACCCGAGCCCCAACGCGGGCCCCGTCGAGGCCTCCTTCGCGGGCGCCCTCGGCGTACGGCTCGGGGGGACCCTCTCGTACGCCGGGCGGGTCGAGCACCGGCCCGTCCTCAACGGGGAGGGGCGGCCCGTCGAGGTCGCCGACATCGACCGCGCGGTCCGGCTCTCCCGCCGGGTCACCGGACTGACCCTGGTCGCCTGCGTGGGCGGCCGCATGATCGCGAGCGCGCTGAAGCGGAGGAACGCATGAGGGGTGGGGGGCTGCTCGTCGCCGGGACCACGTCCGACGCGGGCAAGAGCGTCGTCACGGCCGGCATCTGCCGCTGGCTGGTCCGGCAGGGCATCAAGGTCGCGCCGTTCAAGGGGCAGAACATGTCCCTGAACTCCTTCGTCACCCGGGAGGGTGCCGAGATCGGCCGCGCGCAGGCCATGCAGGCGCAGGCCGCCCGGGTGGAGCCGAGCGCCCTGATGAACCCGGTGCTGCTCAAGCCCGGCAGCGACCGCTCCAGCCAGGTCGTCCTCATGGGCAAGCCGGTCGGGGAGATGAGCGCCCGCGGCTACCACGGGGGCAGGCAGCAGACGCTCTTCGAGCCGGTGATGGCGTGCCTGGAGGAACTCCGGGGCACGTATGACGCCGTGATCTGCGAGGGGGCGGGGAGTCCGGCCGAGATCAACCTGAGGCGCACGGACATCGTGAACATGGGCATCGCGCGCGCCGCGAAGCTGCCCGTCGTCGTGGTCGGGGACATCGACCGGGGCGGGGTCTTCGCCCAGTTCTTCGGGACGACGGCGCTGCTCGCGCCCGAGGACCAGTCGCTGGTGGCGGGCTACCTCGTGAACAAGTTCCGGGGCGACGTGACGCTCCTGGAACCGGGCCTCGACATGCTGCACGGACTCACCGGGCGCCGGACCTTCGGCGTCCTGCCGTACGCGCACGGGCTCGGCATCGACGAGGAGGACGGCCTGCGGGTCTCGCTGCGGGGCACCGTCCGCGAGTCGGTCGTCGCGCCGCCGGTCGGCGCGGACGTGCTGCGGGTCGCGGTCTGCGCCGTACCGCTGATGTCCAACTTCACCGACGTCGACGCGCTCGCCGCCGAGCCGGGCGTCGTCGTCCGGTTCGTGGACCGGCCCGAGGAGCTCGTCGACGCCGACCTCGTCGTCGTGCCGGGCACCCGGGGCACGGTCAGGGCCCTCGCCTGGCTGCGCGAGCGGGGCCTCGCGGACGCCCTCGTCCGGCGCGCGGCCGAGGGCCGGCCGGTGCTCGGCATCTGCGGCGGCTTCCAGGCGCTCGGCGAGCGCATCGAGGACGAGGTCGAGTCGAAGGCCGGTGTCGTCGACGGGCTCGGGCTGCTGCCCGTACGGGTGCGGTTCGGGGTCGAGAAGACCCTGGCCCGGCCGGTCGGCGAGGCGCTCGGCGAGCGGGTCGAGGGGTACGAGATCCACCACGGCGTCGCCGACGTGCGGGGTGGTGAGCCGTTCCTCGACGGCTGCCGGGTCGGCTCCGTGTGGGGCACCCACTGGCACGGCTCGCTGGAGAGCGACGGCTTCCGGCGGGCGTTCCTGCGGGAGGTCTCGGCGGCGGCGGGACGACGGTTCGTGCCGGCCCCCGACACGTCGTTCGGCGCGCTGCGCGAGGAGCAGCTCGACCGGCTCGGCGACCTGATCGAGGAACACGCGGACACGGACGCGCTGCTGCGGCTGATCGAGCAGGGCGCTCCGGAGGGGCTGCCGTTCGTGCCGCCGGGTGCGCCGTGAGCGGCCGCGCGGTCCAGGAATCCGTACGTACCGAAGGAGTGACCACCCGATGAGCACCCGGTATCCGTTCACCGCCGTCGTCGGCATGGACGATCTGCGGCTCGCGCTGCTGCTCAACGCCGTCAGCCCGGCCGTGGGCGGGGTGCTCGTGCGGGGCGAGAAGGGGACCGCCAAGTCCACCGCCGTCCGTGCGCTCGCCGAGCTGCTGCCGGAGGTACCGGTGGTCGCGGGGTGCCGGTTCAGTTGTGACCCGGCCTCCCCCGACCCCGGCTGCCCGGACGGGCCGCACGACGACGCGCCCGGCACCGTCCGTCCCGCGCGGATGGTCGAGCTGCCCGTCGGCGCCTCCGAGGACCGGCTCGTCGGCGCGCTCGACATCGAGAAGGCGCTCGCCGAGGGCGTGAAGGCCTTCGAGCCGGGGCTCCTCGCCGCCGCGCACCGGGGGATCCTGTACGTCGACGAGGTCAACCTGCTGAGCGACCACCTCATCGACCATCTGCTCGACGCCGCCGCCATGGGCGCCTCCCACGTCGAGCGCGAGGGCGTCTCCGTGCGGCACGCCGCCCGCTTCCTGCTCGTCGGGACCATGAACCCCGAGGAGGGTGAGCTGCGGCCGCAGCTGCTCGACCGCTTCGGGCTGACCGTCGAGGTCGCCGCCTCCCGCGACCCCGAGCAGCGCGTCGAGGTCGTCCGGCGGCGGCTCGCGTTCGAGGACGACCCCGCCGCCTTCGCCGCCCGGTGGGCCGGCGAGGAGGCCGCGCTGCGCGAACGGATCGTCGCCGCCCGGGCGTTGCTGTCGCAGGTGACCCTCGGCGACGCGGTGCTGCTCCAGATCGCCGCGACCTGCGCGGCGTTCGAGGTGGACGGCATGCGCGCCGACATCGTGATGGCCCGCACCGCGACCGCGCTCGCCGCCTGGGCCGGGCGGACCGAGGTGACCTCGGAGGACGTGCGGCAGGCCGCGCTCCTCGCCCTCCCCCACCGTCGGCGGCGCTCGCCGTTCGACGCGCCGGGCCTCGACGAGGACAAGCTCGACGAGACCCTGGAGCAGTTCAAGGGCGACGACGATCCCGAGCCGGACGGGCCCGGTGACGGCGGCCCGGGCGGTGGTGGCGGGGGCGTTCCGCCGCAGGGTGACGGGCCCGAGGGTCCTGCGCCCGAGTCCGCCGAGGGTCCTGCGCCCGAGTCCGCCGAGGTCCCGGAGAGCGCGCCCGCGCCCGCCCCGCAGGGCGCCGGCGCCGGTGAACGCGCCGCCGTCAAGGCCGGTGAGCCCTTCCGTACGAAGGTGCTGAGCGTCCCCGGGCTCGGCGAGGGCGCGGCCGGGCGCCGTTCCCGGGCCCGTACCGAGCACGGCCGTACCACGGGGTCCACCCGGCCCCGGGGCGCGCTGACCAAGCTGCACCTGGCCGCGACCGTGCAGGCCGCCGCCCCGCACCAGCGGGCGCGCGGCCGGTCCGGGCCCGGTCTGGTGGTCCGCCGGGACGATCTGCGGCAGGCGACCCGGGAGGGGCGCGAGGGGAACCTCGTGCTCTTCGCCGTGGACGCCTCCGGGTCGATGGCCGCCCGGCAGCGGATGAGCGCCGTGAAGGGCGCCGTGCTCTCGCTGCTGCTCGACGCCTACCAGCGGCGCGACAAGGTCGGCCTCGTCACCTTCCGGGGGCGGGACGCCGAGGTCGCGCTGCCGCCGACCTCGTCCGTGGACGCGGCCGCCGCCCGCCTGGAGAAGCTGCCGACCGGAGGCCGTACGCCGCTCTCCGCCGGGCTGCTCAAGGCCCATGACGTCCTGCGGGTCGAACGGCTCCGTGACCCCTCGCGCCGCCCGCTGCTCGTCGTCGTGACCGACGGGCGGGCGACCGGCGGCGGCGCCGACCCGGTGGCGCTCGCGGCCCGCGCGGCGCGGCTGCACGCCGCCGACGGCACGGCGAGCGTGGTCGTGGACTGCGAGACCGGGCCGGTGCGGCTCGGGCTCGCGGGGAACCTGGCGCGCGAACTCGGCGGCACCGCCGTGACCTTGGACGAGCTGCGCGCCGACTCGATCGCCGGCCTCGTCAGAGACGTACAAGCAGACAACGCCACCAGGAGGGCCGCTTAATGCCGCAGGGACAGCCGACCGTCGTGCCCGACGACGGTCTCACCACCCGTCAGCGCCGCAACCGGGCACTGGTGATGGTGCACACCGGCGTCGGCAAGGGGAAGTCGACGGCCGCGTTCGGCATGGCGCTGCGTGCCTGGAACCAGGGCTGGCCGATCGGGGTGTTCCAGTTCGTCAAGTCCGCCAAGTGGAAGGTCGGCGAGGAGAACGCCCTCAAGGCGCTCGGCGAGACCGGCAAGGGCGGCACGGTCACCTGGAACAAGATGGGCGAGGGCTGGTCCTGGATCCAGCGCGAGGTCGCCGAGGGCGAGCAGTCCCACGAGGACAAGGCCCGCGAGGGCTGGGAGCAGGTCAAGCGGGACCTCGCCGAGGAGAGGTACAAGTTCTACGTCCTCGACGAGTTCGCCTACCTGCTGCACTGGGGCTGGATCGACGTCAAGGAGGTCGTCGAGGTGCTGCGCGACCGTCCCGGGCAGCAGCACGTCGTCATCACCGGGCGCAACGCGCCGCAGGAGCTCTGCGACTTCGCCGATCTCGTCACCGACATGTCCAAGGTCAAGCACCCGATGGACGCCGGTCAGAAGGGCCAGCGGGGCATCGAGTGGTAGCACGTCTCGTCATCGCCGCGCCGTCCTCCGGCGCGGGCAAGACCACGGTCGCGACCGGCCTGATGGCCGCGTTCGCCGGCCGTGGTCTGGCCGTCTCCCCGCACAAGGTCGGCCCCGACTACATCGACCCCGGCTACCACGCGCTCGCGACCGGCCGCCCGGGCCGCAACCTCGACGCGTACATGTGCGGTACGGGGCTGATCGCGCCGCTCTTCCGGCACGGGGCGCGCGGCTGCGACCTGGCCGTGGTCGAGGGGGTCATGGGCCTGTACGACGGGGCCGCAGACCAGGGCGAGCTGGCGTCCACCGCGCAGGTGGCGAAGCTGCTCAAGGCGCCGGTCGTGCTCGTCGTGGACGCGTCCTCGCAGTCGCGGTCGGTGGCGGCGCTCGTGCACGGGTTCGCGTCCTGGGACCCGGAGGTGCGGATCGGGGGCGTGATCCTGAACAAGGTCGCGTCGGACCGTCATGAGCATCTGCTGCGGGAGGCGCTCGGGGAGTCGGGGGTGCCGGTGCTCGGCGTCCTGCGGCGGGCGCCCGCCGTCGCGACGCCGTCCCGGCACCTCGGCCTGGTGCCGGTTGCCGAGCGGCAGGCCCAGGCGGTGGCCGCCGTGGCGGCGCAGGCGGAGCAGGTGCGGCAGGGGTGCGACCTGGAGGCGCTGCTGGCGCTGGCGCGAAGCGCACCCGATTTGCACGCCGAGCCGTGGGTGCCGGGGGTCGGGGAGCGGCCGCACGCCGGTGGTTCCGTGGTGCCCACCCTCCCCCAGGCTCTCGGCTTCGCTCGAGCAGGGGGGACCCCCCTCGCCCTGCGGGACGATTGCCCACCACGGCCGGTCGTCGCCGTCGCCGGTGGGGCCGCGTTCACCTTCTCGTACGCCGAGCACACGGAGCTCCTGCAGGCCGCGGGGGCCGAGGTCGTCACGTTCGACCCGCTCCGCGACGAGGCCCTCCCCGAAGGCACGAGCGGCCTCGTCATCGGCGGCGGCTTCCGGAGCGGCTCGTTGGCGGACAGCTGCTCGCCGTACATCTCGGGGAAGCCGCCGCCGATGACGAGGCC
>NZ_MWIG01000412.1:0-16669 GCF_002156145.1 Streptomyces sp. NRRL B-24572
TCTCGCCCATCAGTGCGTGGCCCTGCGCCTCTTCCCCGGCGAGGTCCACGCACTGATGGGCGAGAACGGCGCCGGCAAGTCCACCCTCATCAAGGTGCTCACCGGGGTCCACCCGCCCGACGCGGGAACCGTCACCGTCGACGGGGAACAGCGGCGGTTCTCCGAGCCCCTCGAGGCCCAGCACGCCGGAATCAGCACGGTCTACCAGGAGGTGAACCTGTGCCCCAACCTCTCCGTCGCCGAGAACATCCTCATCGGCCGTGAGCCCCGGCGCCTGGGACTCGTCCACTGGAAGGCCCTCCACGCGCGCGCGGAGCGGCTCATCACCGAGCTCGAACTCGACCTCGACGTCCGCGCGCCGCTGAGCGCGCACTCGATCGCCGTGCAGCAGCTCGTCGCGATCGTGCGCGCCGTGGACGTCCAGGCGAAGGTGCTCGTCCTCGACGAGCCCACCTCCAGCCTCGACCGGGACGAGGTCGCCCAGCTCTTCACGCTGGTGCGCCGGCTCCGCGACCGGGGCGTCGCGATCCTCTTCGTGACCCACTTCCTCGACCAGGTCTTCGACCTGTGCGACCGGGTCACCGTCCTGCGCAACGGCCGCCTCGAAGGCGAGTACCGGATCGACGAGCTGACGCCCGTCACCCTCGTCCACCGCATGGTCGGCGGCGAACTCCGCAGCCTGGACGAGCTCGCCGAGACCTCCCAGACCGGCACCGCCACCACCCCCGGCGCCGCGGGCGTCCCCTTCCTGAGCGCCCGCGGACTCGGCAGGACCGGCGCCGTCCAGCCGTACGACCTCGACATCCACCGCGGCGAGGTCATCGGCCTCGCCGGACTCCTCGGCTCGGGACGCACCGAGGCGGCCCGGCTGCTCTTCGGCGCCGACCACGCCGACGAGGGCGAGCTGCGGATCCACGGCGAACCCACCGCGCTGCGCTCCCCACGCACCGCCATCGCCCGCAAGATCGCCTTCTGTTCGGAGAACCGCAAGGCCGAGGGCCTCATCGGCGAACTCACCGTCCGCGAGAACATCGTGCTCGCCCTCCAGGCCGCACGCGGCTGGACCAAACCCCTCTCCCGCGCCCGGCAGGACGAGATCGCCGCCCGGTGGATCGAGGTCCTCGACATCCGCCCGGCCGCCCCCGAGGCCCAGGTCCGCAACCTCAGCGGCGGCAACCAGCAGAAGGTGCTCCTCGCCCGGTGGCTCCTCACCGATCCCGAGCTGCTCATCCTGGACGAACCCACCCGGGGCATCGACATCGGCGCCAAGACGGAGATCCAGCGCCTGGTGACCCGCCTCGCCGCGGAGGGCACGGCGGTCCTCTACATCTCCGCCGAACTCGAGGAAGTCCTGCGGCTGAGCCACCGGGTCGGCGTCCTGCGCGACCACCGCCTCGTCGCCACCCTCCCCAACGACACGACCCTGACGCCCGACCGCATCCTGGGCACCATCGCCACCGGAGCCACCTCATGACCCCACCTGACGACACCGGCACCGGTACGCGCCCGGTCCGGGCGCCCGGCAGCCGGCGGCTCACCGGACATCCCCTGTTCTGGCCCGCCGCCGTCCTCGCCGCCCTGCTGCTCGGAAACGTCGCGCTCACGCACGACTTCCTCGCCGTCCGCGTCCAGAACGGACACCTGTACGGCAGCCTCGTCGACATCCTCCAGTTCGGCGCCCCGCTGATCCTCGTCTCGCTCGGCATGACGCTGGTCATCGCGACCCGGGGCATCGACCTCTCGGTCGGCTCGACGGTCGCCATCGCCGGAGCCCTCGCGTGCGAGCACATCGCCACGGCGGCCGATCCCGGCAGCCTCTCCACCGTGTTCACCGCGATCGTGATCGCGCTCGGCGTCGCCGCCGCGATCGGCCTGCTCAACGGCTTCCTCGTCGCCCGGCTCGGCGTCCAGCCGATCGTCGCCACGCTGGTCCTCATGGTCGCCGGGCGCGGCGTGGCCCAGCTCATCACCGACGGTCAGATCATCAGCGTGTCCAGCCCCGCCTACAAGATGATCGGCGGAGGCTACTGGCTCACCCTGCCCTTCGCCGTCCTGCTCGCCGCCGCGCTCGTCGCCGTGACCTCCCTCGTCACCCGGCGGACCGCGCTCGGCATGCTCATCGAATCGGTGGGCGGCAACCCGGTGGCCAGCCGTCTCGTCGGCATCCGGGCCTCCGGACTCCTCGTCACCGTGTACGTCGTCAGCGCCCTGTGCGCGGCGGTGGCCGGCCTGATGATCAGCTCCAACGTGTCCAGCGCCGACGGCAACAACGCGGGCCTCTGGATCGAACTGGACGCGATCCTCGCCGTCGTCGTCGGCGGCACCGCCCTCACCGGCGGCCGCTTCTCCCTCGGCGGAACGGTCCTGGGCGCCCTGATCATCCAGACCCTCTCGACCACGATCTACACCCTCGGCGTACCGCCGGAGACCACCCTCGTGTTCAAGGCCCTGGTCGTCATCGTCGTCTGTCTCGTCCAGTCGCCCGCGTTCCGCGCGCGGCTCTCCCGCAAGAGCGGCGGCCGCGGACCGGTCACACCGGTGCCGGACCCCGCCGCCGACGTGACGGCCCGCCGGCAGGAGGTCCACCCGTGAGCACCACCCTCAGCTCCCTCACCAAGCCGCTCCACCGGCTCTCGGCACGGCACGCGACCCGCCTCCCGCTCATCGTGACGGCCACGCTGCTGGTCGCGATGTTCGCGGTCGGCTCCCTGAACTACGAAGGCTTCTTCTCCGCGCAGGTCCTGCTCAACGTCCTCATCGACAACGGATTCCTGCTCGTCGTCGCCATCGGCATGACCTTCGTCATCCTCACCGGCGGGATCGACCTGTCCGTCGGCTCCATGGTGGCCCTCTCCACCATGCTGACGGCCTGGCTCGTCGAACAGAACGGCCTGCCGCTCGCCCTCGCGGTGCCCGTGGTCCTGCTCGTCGGCGCCGGTGGCGGCGCCCTCATGGGCTGGGTCATCCACGCCTTCGAGATCCAGCCCTTCATCGTCACCCTCGCGGGCATGTTCCTCGCCCGCGGCCTCTGCTACATGATCAGCACCGAGTCCATCTCGATCACCGACCCGACGACCACGCGGATCGCCCAGACCCGGGTGCTGCTGCCCGGCGGCCTGTTCGTCTCGCCCGCCGTGGTCATCGCGCTGGTGGTCCTGGGCATCGCCTTCGTCGTCCTGCACCACACCCGCTTCGGCCGCACCGTCTACGCCCTGGGCGGCAACGAGTCCTCGACCCGTCTCATGGGCCTGCCCGTGGGCCGCACCAAGATCGCGGTCTACGCCGTGAGCGGTCTGTGCTCCGCCCTCGGCGGCCTGCTGCTGACCTTCTACATGCTGTCCGGCTACGCCCTGCACGCCGTCGGCATGGAACTCGACGCCATCGCGGCCGTCGTCATCGGAGGGACGCTGCTCACCGGAGGCTCCGGCTTCGTCCTGGGCACCGCACTGGGCGTGACGGTCCTCGGCCTGATCCAGACCATCATCAGCTTCCAGGGCACGCTCAGCTCGTGGTGGACGCGCATCGTCATCGGTGGCCTGTTGTTCGTCTTCATCCTCCTCCAGCGCCTCTTCGGCGGAGCCCGTACGGCGGAATGACCCGCCCCGGCCACCTGACGACCGCGCCCGGAACGGGGGCAGGGACTCCCTGCCCCCGTTCCGGGCTACACCCCACTTCGGACAAGGAACTCCCATGAACCCGTCATCGCCCGCCCCCGCAGCGCCCGCCTTCACCGGAGGACCGCCGGTCCGCGAGCTCTGCCCGGACGGCGGGGAGCGCTGGACCTTCGGCTTCCCCGGCGGACCGACGGCGGAGGTGCACACCCGCGGCGCCCGCCTCCACGCGCTGTGGGTGCCCGACCGGCACGGCACCCCGGCCGACGTCGTCCTCTCTCCTCGCGACCCGGCCCTGACGGCCACCACCGCCCGGTACTTCGGCTCCACCGTCGGCCGCTACGCCAACCGCGTCGCGCACGGCCGCTTCTCCCTGGGGACGGAGACGTACCAGCTGACCACGCAGAAGGACGGCCACAGCCTGCACGGCGGTACGGACGGCTTCGACACCCGGCTCTGGGAAGCCGAGAGCGTGCACACCCCCGAGTGGACCGGCGTGCTCCTCCACCTGCGCAGCCCCGACGGCGACCAGGGTTTCCCGGGAAACCTCGACGTCACCGTCAGCTGTCTCATCGGCCGCGACGACGAACTCGCCTTCTCCTACGCGGCGGTCACCGACGCCCCCACCCTGGTCAACCTCACCAACCACGCCTACTTCAACCTGGAGGGCGAGGGCTCCGGCGACATCCTCGGCCACGAACTGGCCGTCGACGCCTCCCACTACACCCCGGTCGACGCGGATCTCATCCCTTCCGGCGACCATCTCCCCGTCGCCGGAACCGCGTTCGACCTCCGCCGGCCGCTCGGGATCGCCGAGGCCCTCGCACGGCCCGGCACGGACGGCGGGTACGACCACAACTTCGTCCTGAGCCCGCGCGCCGACGGCGCCCTCCGCCGGGCCGCCGTCCTCCACGCGCCGGCCACGGGCCGCCGCATGGAGGTGCTGACCACGGAGCCCGGCCTCCAGGTCTACACCGCGGGGCAGTTCGACGGAACGGTCCTCGGCAAGAGCGGCACGCCCTACCGGGCGGGCGCCGGCATCGCGCTGGAGACCCAGCACTTCCCCGACTCCCCGAACCGCCCCGGCGACCCGTCGACGGTGCTGCTCCCCGGCGAGGAGTACCGGTCGAGGACGGTCCTGCGGTTCCGCACCAGCGCCTGAACCCTTGACCCGTACACACGACGTGGCTGTGCCCGCCGGTGGGGAGGTACCGGCGGGCACAGCCATGTCCGGGGCGGGTGTCAGGCGCCTGCCCTGCGCTTGTTCCACACGTCGAAGCCGACCGCCGCGAGCAGCACCAGGCCCTTGATGACCTGCTGCCAGTCGGTGCCCACCCCGACGAGGTTCATGCCGTTGTTGAGCACGCCGAGGACCAGGCCGCCGATGATCGCGCCCAGGACGGTCCCGACGCCACCGCTCATCGACGCCCCGCCGATGAACGCGGCGGCGATGGCCTCCAGTTCGAAGTTCACGCCCGCCTTCGGCGAGGCCGCGTTGAAGCGCGCCGCGAAGACGAGCCCGGCGAGCGCCGCGAGCATTCCCATGTTGAGGAACACCGCGAAGGTGACCTTCTTGTCCTTGACCCCGGACAGCTTCGCGGCGGGCAGGTTCCCCCCGATCGCGTACACGTGGCGGCCGATGACCGCGTTGCGCATCACGTAGCCGAAGCCGACCAGCAGCGCGGCCAGGATCAGGAGGACCACGGGGGCGCCCTTGTAGCTGGCGAGCAGCAGGGTCGTGACCAGGACCGCGGCGACCAGTGCCGTCACCTTCAGCGCGAACAGGCCGGTGGGGAGCGTCTCCAGGGCGAACTCGCGCTGACGGCGGCGGTCCCGCACCTCCTGGAAGACCACGTAGGCGATCAGTCCCAGGCCGAGGAGCAGGGTCAGGTTGTGGTAGTTGGTCTGCGGTCCCACCTCCGGCAGGAAGCCGTTGGCGACCTTCTGCAGCCCGTTCGGGAACGGGCCGAGCGTCTGCCCCTTGAGGAAGATCTCCGTGAGCCCGCGGAACAGCAGCATGCCGGCGAGGGTCACGATGAACGACGGTATGCCGACGTACGCGATGAAGAATCCCTGCAGCGCGCCGGCGACGGCTCCGAGGAGCAGGGCGAGGAGCACCGCGACGGGCCAGGAGACGTGGTGCTCGACCATGAGCACCGCCCCGATGCCACCCACCAGGGCCGCCAGGGAGCCCACCGACAGGTCGATGTGACCGGAGATGATGACGATCATCATGCCGATGGCCAGGACGAGGATGTAGCTGTTCTGCAGCACCAGGTTGGAGACGTTGCGCGGCAGCAGGAGGTCGCCGCCCGTCCAGACCTGGAACAGGAGCACGATCAGGCCGAGCGCGAAGAGCATCCCGTACTGGCGCATGTTCCGCCGGACGCCGTCCAGGAGCACCCGGGCCACCGATGCCCCGGCGGACGGGGACCCGCTGCCCGGGGGCGCCGGGGTGGTCGTTTTCGTGCTGACGTCGGTGCTCATGCCTGGTGTCCTTCACTGGAGGCGGCGCCTGCGGTGACCGCCGTTGGTGCGGGGGAGTCCTGCGTCATGTGCCGCATCAGTACTTCCTGCGTGGCGTCCTCGCGGGGGACTTCGCCGGTCAGCCGTCCGGCGGCCATGGTGTAGATGCGGTCGCACATGCCGAGCAGTTCGGGCAGCTCGGAGGAGATGAAGAGGATCGCCTTGCCCTCGGCGGCGAGCCGGTCGATCACGGTGTAGATCTCGAACTTGGCTCCCACGTCGACGCCGCGGGTGGGCTCGTCGAGGATGAGGACGTCAGGACCGGCGAGGATCCACTTGCTGAGGACGACCTTCTGCTGGTTGCCGCCGGAAAGGCGGCCGACCGGTTCGAGGACGTTCGGCGCCTTGATGTTCATGGTCCGCCGGTACCGTTCGGCCACCTTGCGTTCCTCGTGCCCGTCGACGATCCCGCGGCGGGCGAGGGCGCCGAGGGACGCGAGCGAGATGTTCCGGCTCACGGAGTCCCCGAGGTCGAGACCGTAGTGCTTGCGGTCCTCGGTGACGTACGCGATGCCGTGGGCGACCGCCTCGGGGACCGTACGGGTCCGTACCTCACGGCCGTCCTTGAGCACCGTGCCCCGCTCGTAGTGGCCGTAGGAACGGCCGAAGACACTCATGGCGAGTTCGGTGCGGCCGGCTCCCATGAGTCCCGCGACGCCGACGATCTCCCCGCGCCGGACCCGGAGCGAGACGCCGTCGACGACCTTGCGACCGCGGTCCAGCGGGTGACGTACGGTCCAGTCCCGGACCTCCAGGACGGGTTCGGCGCCGACCGGGCCCTCGTACGGAGTGCGGCCGGGGAACCGGCTGTCCAGGTCCCGCCCCACCATGCCGCGGATGATGCGCTCCTCGGTGGTGGCGGGGTCCCTGACGTCGAGGGTCTCGATGGAGCGCCCGTCGCGCAGGATGGTGACGGAGTCGGCGATCTGGGCGATCTCGTTGAGCTTGTGCGAGATGATGATCGACGTGATGCCCTGATCCTTCAGCTCCCGCATCAGCCGCAGAAGCTTCGCGCTGTCCTCGTCGTTGAGCGCCGCGGTGGGCTCGTCGAGGATCAGCAGACGCACGTTCTTCGCCAGCGCCTTCGCGATCTCCACGAGCTGCTGCTTGCCGACCCCGATGTCGGCGACCCGGGTCTCGGGGTGTTCGTCGAGACCGACCCGCCGGAGCAGTTCGGACGCCCGGCGCAGCGCCTCGTGCCAGTCGATGATCCCCCGTCGGGAGGGCTCGTTGCCGAGGAAGATGTTCTCGGCGATCGACAGGTGGGGAACGAGTGCGAGCTCCTGGTGGATGATGACGATGCCGTGCTGCTCGCTGGCCCTGATGTCCTTGAAGCGGCACGGTTCGCCGTCGAAGAGGATCTCGCCCTCGTAGGTGCCGTGCGGGTGGACGCCGGACAGGACCTTCATGAGGGTCGACTTTCCGGCACCGTTCTCTCCGCACAGGGCGTGCACCTCGCCGTGCTCCACGGACAGGGTGACCTCGGACAGCGCCCTGACTCCGGGGAAGGTCTTGACGATGGACCGCATCTGGAGGATGGGCGTCATCGCAGTTCCCCGGCGTCGATGTAGCCGGAGTCGACCAGGACCTTCTTGTAGTTGGACTTGTCGACGCTCACCGGGTCGAGCAGGAAGGCCGGGACGACCTTCTTGCCGTTGTCGTAGGTGGTGTCGTCGTTGATCTCGGGCTTCTTGCCGGCGAGGACGGCGGTCACCATGTCGGCGGCGACCTGCGCGAGTGCGCGGGTGTCCTTGTAGACGGTCTGCGTCTGCTGGCCCGCGATGATCGACTTCACGGAGGCGACCTCCGCGTCCTGGCCGGTGACGACCGGCAGCGGCTTGGCGGCGCTGCCGTAGTCGTCGGACTTCAGGGCGGAGAGGATGCCGATGGAGATGCCGTCGTAGGGGGACAGCACGGCGTCGACACGGGCGGTGGAGTACGAGGAGGTCAGCAGGTCGTCCATGCGCCTCTGCGCCGTTCCGCCGTCCCAGCGCAGCGTGGTGACCTGGTTGAGCCGGGTCTGTCCGGAGCGCACGACCAGCTGCTTCTTGTCGAGGTAGGGCTTCAGCACCTTCATGGCGCCGTTGAAGAAGTACTTGGTGTTGTTGTCGTCGTTGGACCCGGCGAACAGCTCGATGTTGAAGGGGCCCTTCTTCGAGCCGGCCTTGAGCCCCAGCTTCTCGACGATGTACGTGGCCTGGAGCTCGCCGACCTTCTCGTTGTCGAAGGAGGCGTAGTAGTCGACGTGCGGGGCGCCCAGGATGAGCCGGTCGTAGGAGATCACCGGGATGTGGGCGTCCGCCGCCTGCTGGAGGACGTTGGACAGCGCCTCGCCGTTGATCGGGGCCACGACCAGGGCGTCGACACCTTGGGTGATCATGTTCTCGATCTGGGCGACCTGCTGGTCGGCGTTGTCCTCCCCGTACTGCAGGGTCGTGGAGAAGCCGGCCTTCTTCAGGCTCGCGGTCATGTTCCGGCCGTCGGCGATCCACCTCTCGGAGGACTTGGTGGGCATGGCGATGCCGATGGTGAGGTCCTTCTTGTCCTTCGACTCCTGGCTGCCGCCCTCGCTGTTCTGCCCGCAGGCGGTCAGGAGCAGGGCGCAGCCGGTGGTCACGGCCAGGAGGGCGGATACGGAGCGGAACTTCTTCATGGGCGTTACCTGGCATTCCCGTCATCGAGGGCGGCTCCGACCGGGGACGGGCTCGACGGCAGCGCGTGTCCTCGCACCGCCGGGACGGCACCGTTCCGGCTGGGTGACCGGGGCGTCGGCGTCCCGGTCGAGCTAGATTGTTAGCGCTCACAACGGCGTGATACAAGAGGCGCTAAGGTTTTTCTCGTATCGATACGCAGCCGTAAGCAGGGAGAAGGGAGGCGAACGTGGCGCATCCCGCGGAAGACGTCCGCCCGCCGACGATGGCCGACGTCGCACGGGAGGCGGGGGTCTCCCATCAGACCGTCTCCCGGGTGCTGAGCGGTCACCCCAATGTGCGCGCGGCCACCCGCGAGCAGGTCACCCTGGCCATCGAGCGGCTCGGCTACCGCCGCAACTCCGCCGCACGCGCCCTGGTGACGCGCCGTACGAGGACGCTGGGCGTCATCGCCGTCAACACCGCCCTGTACGGCCCTGCCAGCACTCTGACCGGCCTGGAGGAAGCGGCCCGGGAGGAGGGCTACCTCGTCTCGACCGTCAGTCTGCGCTCCGGAGAGGGACAGGGCCTGAAGGACGCCATCGACCACCTCGCGGCCTGGGGCGTGGAGGGCGTCGTCGCCATCACCCCGCAGCGCTCGCACGTGCAGGCGCTCGCCGAACTGGACGCGCCCTTCCCCGTGGTCACCGTGGAGGGTGGTCATCAGCTCGACCTGCCCGGCGTCTCCCTCGACCAGGAGCTCGGCGCCCGGATGGTCACCGAGCACCTGCTCGCCGCCGGTCACGGCAACGTCTGGCACGTGGCGGGGCCCGAGGACTGGCTGGAGAGCGAGGCCCGCACCGCGGGATGGCGCGCCGTCCTGGAGGAGAGCGGCATCGAGCCTCCGCGCGTACTGACGGGGGACTGGAGCCCGCTGTCCGGCTACCGGGCGGGACAGGAACTCGCGGGGCTCGCCCTGGCCCGCCGCGGGGCGACACCGGTCACGGCCGTCTTCGTCGCCAACGACCAGATGGCGCTCGGCGTCCTGCGGGCGCTGCGCGAGGGCGGGATCCGCACCCCCGCCCAGGTGGCCGTCGCCGGCTTCGACGACATCCCCGAGGCCGAGTTCTTCCCTCCGCCGCTGACGACGGTCCGCCAGGACTTCGCCGCGATCGGGCGCCGGAGCATCGGGCTCCTGGTGGACCACATCGAGGGGCGCGCCCGGAAGGCCGAGCACCTCCTGGTGGAGCCGCAGCTCATCATGCGCGCGAGCACGCGCCCTCCGAGCGAGGCCTGACGGGCGGGGCGGCCCTCGCCCCCGCCTTCTGGCCGCCGGCGGTCGGCCCCGCCTGCTGTCGGCCGACGGCAGGCGGGGGTCTGGCGGCGCACGCGCGTCGGTGCGCCGCGCCGGACATCAGCCGGACATCAGTCGGCCGACCGCTCCGCCCCGCCGGTCGCCACGCCCCTCTCCGCGACCGCCCCGCCTCATGCCGGACCGGTCGCGGCTCCGGGGCTGCGCGGCGTGCAGGTGAGCGCTCACTTCAAGAGCCGCATTTCTTGCCGAATGTTCGACAGAACTGCCCGCCACTCTTGTCCAACCTAATTGTGAGCGTTAACAATCAGGGTGCTCCTCTGACCCCTGCTCATGACGAGAGAGACCGCATAGTGACCACACACGCCCTTCCCGACCCCGCAGCCCGTCACCATCCCGAGGACTGCACCATCGGAGTCGACTTCGGCACCCTCTCCGGGCGCGCCGTCGTGGTCAGGGTCCGGGACGGCGCCGAACTCGGTTCGGCGGTCCACGAGTACCGCCACGCCGTCATCGAGGACCGCCTCCCCTCCACCGGCGCCCCCCTGCGCCCCGACTGGGCCCTGCAGCACCCCGAGGACTGGCGCGACGTCCTGCGCACCGCCGTTCCGGCGGCGCTCGCCGACGCCGGGGTCGACCCCGCCCGCGTCATCGGCATCGCCACCGACTTCACCGCCTGCACGGTCCTGCCGACGACGCCGGACGGCACCCCGCTCGCCCTGATGCCCGAGTGGGCCGACCGCCCGCACGCCTGGCCCAAACTGTGGAAGCACCACGCGGCCCAGGAGCAGGCCGACCGCATCAACGCCCTCGCTCACGCCCGCGGGGAGAAGTGGATCGCACGGTACGGCGGCAAGATCTCCGCCGAGTGGCAGTACGCGAAGGCCCTGCAGGTCCTGGAGGAGGATCCCGCCGTCTACGGCGCCTGCGCCCGTTGGATCGAGGCCGCCGACTGGATCGTCTGGCAGCTGACCGGCACCGAGTCCCGCAACACCTGCACCGCCGGCTACAAGGGCATCCACCAGGACGGTGCCTACCCCTCGCCCGACTTCCTGGCAGGGCTCCACCCGGACTTCGCCGACTTCCCCGCCACGCGCCTGGAACACCCGCTTTCCCCCCTGGGCTCCCGGGCCGGTGGACTGAGCTCCCCGGCCGCGCGCTGGACCGGCCTCCCCGAGGGCATCGCCGTCGCCGTCGGCAACGTCGACGCCCATGTGGCCGCGCCCGCGGCGGGCGCCGTCGAGAACGGCCGGATGCTCGCCATCATGGGCACCTCCACCTGCCACGTCCTCAACGGCGCCGCCCTCGCCGAGGTCCCCGGCATCTGCGGGGTCGTCGACGGAGGCATCGTCGAGGGCGCCTACGGCTACGAGGCCGGCCAGAGCGCGGTCGGCGACATCTTCGCCTGGTGGCTCCGGCAGGGCGTCCCGGACCACTACCGCGCCGAGGCGCAGGCCTCGGGCGAGGACCTCCACCAGCTCCTGACCCGCAAGGCCGCCGACCAGCCGGTCGGAGCGCACGGCCTGGTCGCCCTGGACTGGATGAACGGCAACCGTTCCCCCCTGGTCGACCACCACCTCTCCGGGGTCATCGCCGGCCTCACCCTCGACACCCGGCCCGAAGACGTCTACCGGGCCCTGCTCGAATCCACCGCCTACGGCACCCGGCTGATCGTCGAGGCCTTCGAGGACGGCGGGATCCCCGTCGAGGAGTTCATCGTCACCGGAGGCCTGAAGAAGAACGCGCTGCTCATGCAGATCTACGCCGACGTGCTCCGCCGCCCCGTCTCCCTCGGCACCTCCGAACAGGGGCCGGCGCTCGGCTCGGCCATCCACGCCGCCGTCGCCGCGGGCGCCTACCCCGACGTCCGATCCGCCGCTTCCGTCATGGGCGGCGTCCAGCGCCACGCGTACGTGCCCGACCCGGCACGGGCGGACGCCTACGACGCGTTGTTCGGCGAGTACCGCGCCCTGCACGAGCACTTCGGCACCGGCGCGGACCTCCTCCTGCACCGCCTGCGGCGGATCCGCAACACCGCGCGGGTCGCCGCCACCGACTGACCGGGCGGCCTCCCCGCCCCGGCCTCATCGGCCCGACCTCTCCGCCCCAGCACCTCCGAGGAGCACACCCGACATGACGCTCGCCAAGACCGACCGCGAGATCTGGTTTCTCACCGGCAGCCAGTCCCTCTACGGTGACGACACCCTGGCCCAGGTCGCCGACCAGTCCCGCGCCATCTGCGACACCCTCGCCGGTCAGCCCCAGATGACCGTCCGCCTGGTGTGGAAGCCGGTCCTCACCGACGCGGCCGCCATCCGCGCGGTCTGCCTGGAGGCCAACGCCGACGACCGCTGCATCGGCCTGATCACCTGGATGCACACCTTCTCACCGGCCAAGATGTGGATCGCCGGCCTCGACGCCCTGAGCAAGCCCCTGCTGCACCTGCACACCCAGGCCAACCGCCAACTGCCCTGGTCCACCATCGACATGGACTTCATGAACCTGAACCAGGCCGCCCACGGCGACCGCGAGTTCGGCTTCGTCCAGACCCGCCTCGGCGTCCCGCGCAAGACCGTGGCCGGCCACGTCTCCACCCCCGACGTCGTCGACCGCATCGCCGGATGGGCCCGCGCCGCCGTCGGCCGATCCGAACTCACCACCCTCAAACTCGCCCGGTTCGGCGACAACATGCGCGACGTCGCCGTCACCGAAGGCGACAAGGTCGAGGCACAGCTGCGGTTCGGGGTCTCGGTCAACACGTACGGCGTGAACGACCTCGTCGCCGTGGTCGACGCCGCCCCCGACGACACCGTGACCGCCCTCGTCAAGGAGTACCAGGACCTCTACGCCCTCGCGCCCGAGCTGCGGCCCGGCGGCGAACGCCACGAATCCCTGCGCTACGCCGCTCGCGTCGAAGCCGGTCTGCGCACCTTCCTCACCGAAGGCGGGTTCCGCGCCTTCACCACGAACTTCGAGGACCTCGGCGGCCTGCGACAGCTGCCCGGCCTCGCCGTGCAGCGCCTGATGGCGGACGGTTACGGCTTCGGCGGCGAAGGAGACTGGAAGACCTCCACCCTGCTGCGCACACTGAAGGCGATGGCCCACGGCCTGCCCGGCGGCACCTCCTTCATGGAGGACTACACCTACGACCTGACGCCCGGTCAGGAGCTGATCCTCGGCGCCCACATGCTGGAGGTCTGCCCCTCGATCACCTCTGCCACGCCCAGCTGTGAGATCCACCCGCTCGGGATCGGCGGCCGCGAGGACCCGGTCCGCCTGGTCTTCGACGCGGACCCCGGTCCGGCCGTCGTCGTCGGCCTCGCCGACATGGGCGACCGCTTCCGCCTCGTCGCCAACCACATCGACGTCGTCACCCCGCCCGAGCCGCTGCCGAAGCTCCCCGTCGCCCGGGCCGTCTGGAGCCCCCGCCCCGACCTGCGGACCTCCACCGAGGCCTGGCTGACCGCGGGAGCGCCGCACCACACCGTCCTGACCACCGCTCTCGGCGGCGAGGAGCTCGAAGACCTCGCCGAGATGCTGCGGGTCGAACTCGCCGTCATCGACGAGGACACCACCGTACGGCGGTTCACGCGCGAGCTGCGCTGGAACCAGGCGTACCACCGTCTGGCCCAGAGCCTGTGAGCGCGGCCCCGACCCCGACCGGCACCGCGAGGACGGAGACCTCCGTGACCACCACCGTTTCCAAGGAGCTGCGCCGGGAGGTGCTGGAGGCCAACCTCCGCATCCCCCGCGCCGGTCTGGCCACGCTCACGTGGGGCAACGTGAGCGGTGTGGACCGCGAGGCCGGCGTCTTCGTCATCAAGCCCTCGGGCGTGTCCTACGACGCGCTGAGCGAGGAGGACCTGGTCGTCGTCTCCCTGGCCGACGGCAGCGTCGTGGAGGGTCGTCTGCGGCCCTCCACGGACACCGAGACCCACCGCAGCCTCTATCTGGCCTTCCCCTCCATCGGGGGCGTGACCCACACGCACTCCACCCACGCCGTCGCCTTCGCCCAGGCCCGGCGTCCGATACCGGTGCTCGGCACGACGCACGCGGACACCTTCAACGGTCCCGTCCCGGTCACCGCGGCCCTCACCCCCGAGCAGTGCGCCACGGACTACGAGTACAACACCGGTCAGGTCATCGTGGACCTCCTCGGACGTGACGACTCGCTGGCCCGGGAGGTCCCCGGCGCGCTGGTCGCCCACCACGGCCCGTTCACCTGGGGTGCCACCGCCACGGCGTCCCTGGAGCACGCCATCATCTGCGAGGCGGTGGCGGAGATGGCCCTCCACACCCTCGCCCTGGGCGCGGTGGAACCCCCGCAGCACCTGTTGGACCGTCACTTCACCCGCAAGCACGGCCCCGACGCGTACTACGGCAACCCGTCCTCCGCCTGACAGCACCGAGGGGAGCCAGGATGATCCTGGCTCCCCTCTTCTTCGTGCTCAGACGGGTCGGACGCGCGTCAGACGCGGGTCCACTTCTGGTTGGTGCCGTTCCAGCACTGGTACAGCTGGATCAGCGTGCCGTTGGCGGTGCCGTTGGCGGCCGCGTCGAGGCAGAGGCCGGACTGGACTCCGACGATGGAACCGTCGGAGTCGAGGCGCCACTTCTGGTTGTCGCCGCCCCAGCAGCTGTAGATCTGCACCTTCGAGCCGTTGGCTGTGCCGGCGGCGTCGAGGCACTTGTCGCCGTAGACCCTGAGCTCACCGGCGGAGGTGAGGGTCCACTGCTGGTTGGTGCGGCCGTTGCAGTCCCACAGCTGGACCTGGGTGCCGTCGGTGGTGGAGGAGTTCGGCACGTCCACACAGCGGCCCGAGGCGACGCCCTTGATCGGTCCGGCGCCGGGGGTCGGCGTCGGCGTGGGCGTCGTGGAGCCGGCGTTCAGGGCATTGAGGACGGAGGTGTAGGCGGGCTTCTTGCTGCCGTCGCCGTTGAACAGCAGCGGCGTGTCCCCGGATCGCCAGGAGTCGGTGTCGCGCACGCCCCACACGGTGATGCCGAGGCAGCGCGGGACGGCCAGGCAGTCGTTCGTCACGTTGGCGTAGGTCGCGGCCGAGGCGCCCTGGATGTCGAGTTCGGTGACGGCCACGTCGACGCCGAGGGCGGCGAAGCTCTGCAGGGTGGTGCGGAAGTTGCTGTTGTACGGGCTGTCGCTGTTGAAGTGTGACTGGAAGCCGACGCAGTCGATCGGCACGCCGCGCTGCTTGAAGTCCCGGACCATGGCGTACACGGCCTGGGTCTTGGCCCAGGTCCAGTTCTCGACGTTGTAGTCGTTGTAGCAGAGCTTGGCGGCGGGGTCGGCGGCCCGTGCGGTGCGGAAGGCGACCTCGATCCAGTCGTTGCCGGTGCGCTGCAGGTTCGAGTCGCGCCGGGCTCCCGAGGTGCCGTCGGCGAAGGCCTCGTTCACGACGTCCCACTGGGCGATCTTGCCCTTGTAGTGGGCCATCACGCCGTTGATGTGGTTGATCATCGCCTGGCGCAGCGTGCTGCCGCTGAGGCTCTGCATCCAGCCGGGCTGCTGGGAGTGCCAGGCCAGGGTGTGCCCGCGTACCTGCTTGCCGTTCTGCACCGCCCAGTTGTAGACGCGGTCGCCGGCGGTGAAGTCGAACCGGCCCTGCTGGGGTTCGGTGGCGTCGATCTTCATCTCGTTCTCGGGCGTCACCGAGTTGAACTCGCGGGCCGCGATCGTCGTGTACGCCGAGTCGCCCAGCCTCCCCGAGGCGATGGCGGTGCCGAAGTACCGACCGCTCTGCGCCGCCGCGCTGCCGAGCGTGCTCTCGGCGGCGTGCGAGGCCGGCGGCGCGACCAGCACGGTGGCGGAGCCGAGGACGCCGACGATCAGCGCCGCCCATAGGCCGCCGATTTTCCGGCGGACGGTGGGTGGGGGAACGGCGTGTGAACGCATGACTGGACCTCCAGGACGGAAATCACGGATGGGTGAGAGCGTGGCGGAGAGAAACCGCGACGACGATGTCCGCGTCCATGGAAAAAGGGATGCGGATCAGCAGGGTGAAAATGATGCGAGGCAGGTTCCGCGACACACAGGAAAGGGGCGGTGGCGCCTCGTCAATCAGTGTGGAAACAGGGCGTGACCATGTCAAGCGTTTCGAAGATGTTTCGGAACCGGGGAATTCCACTGATACGACGAAAAGCGGTCCCCGTCGAAAATGTTTCGACAGGGACCGCTCACCTCGTCAACGAATAAATTACTCGGGTCACCTTTCCGGATCGTCGATTTCGTTCGCACCGGAGGGCTGCTGCGGATACGTGAGGGCGAACCACGGGAAATGGGCCTGGTTCGTGGACGCGCGGCCGTGGGAGGTGGCGTAGAGGCCGAGCTGGACGCTGGTGAACAGCGGGGTGAGGAAGGTGGCTTCGACGGTGCTCAGCTCCTGCCAGGCGCCGTCGGGTGCCGCGTGGGCGAACGTGTGGCTGAAGCCGCGGATGCGGACCCCCAGGCGAACGGGGCCCGGGGGGACCACGACGCGGGCCAGGACGTCGGGTCCGCGGCGGAGAACGAGTCCGTCCGTGGTGCGAAGGAGGAGGACATGGGTGTCGTCGTCGATGACGACGGCGAGGCCGGC
>NZ_MWIG01000413.1:0-15163 GCF_002156145.1 Streptomyces sp. NRRL B-24572
CCGGGGCGGCCTTCCGCGTATGCCTGGTACTAGCGCGAGCGCTTCGCGAGGCGCTCCACGTCGAGCAGGATCACGGCGCGAGCCTCCAGGCGCAGCCAGCCGCGCTGGGCGAAGTCGGCGAGCGCCTTGTTGACCGTCTCGCGGGAGGCGCCGACCAGCTGGGCCAGCTCCTCCTGGGTGAGGTCGTGGACGACGTGGATGCCCTCCTCCGACTGCACGCCGAAGCGGCGCGACAGGTCGAGGAGCGCGCGGGCGACACGGCCCGGGACGTCGGAGAAGACCAGGTCGGACATCTGGTCGTTGGTCTTGCGCAGCCGGCGGGCGACGGCACGCAGCAGCGCGGTGGCCACCTCGGGGCGGGCGTTCAGCCAGGGCTGGAGGTCGCCGTGGCCGAGACCGAGCAGCTTGACCTCGGTCAGCGCGGTCGCCGTGGCGGTGCGCGGGCCCGGGTCGAAGAGGGACAGCTCGCCGATGAGCTCGCCCGGGCCGAGGACGGCCAGCATGTTCTCGCGGCCGTCGGGGGAGGTGCGGTGCAGCTTCACCTTGCCCTCGGTCACCACGTACAGGCGGTCACCGGGGTCGCCCTCGTGGAAGAGCGCGTCGCCACGGGCGAGCGTCGCCTCACTCATCGAGGCGCGCAGCTCGGCAGCCTGCTCGTCATCGAGCGCCGCGAAGAGCGGGGCGCGCCGCAGAACGTCGTCCACGAGTTCTCTCCTACTGTCGACCTGCTCAAAGGACCTGGGTCCCATGATGCCGGACGCACAAAACAGTGCGATCAATCACAACAAGTTTGACGTACCGAACCGCCCGGTCGTACGTCAGGGGCCCGATCGGGCTCCGATCGGCCACGCCCGGGGCGGATGTCGGCAGCGGCGCCTAGGCTGGCCGGGTGTCCAACTCGCCGGTGAGAGCGCAGGCCAAGGGGGCTGAAAGAGTGTCGGCCGAAGGTAATTCCGCTGTGGGCGAACACGGCGTGTCGAAACGGGCAAAAGGGGCAAAACGGGATGCCGTGAAGCCCGCCGGGTCTGTCAGGTCCGCCAAGCCCGAGTCGCGGCTCGCGATGGTCCGCCGGGCGCGCCGGATCAACCGCGAACTGGCCGAGGTCTACCCGTACGCCCACCCGGAGCTCGACTTCCGCAACTCCTTCGAGCTGCTCGTCGCCACGGTCCTCTCCGCGCAGACCACCGACCTGCGGGTCAACCAGACCACCCCCGCCCTCTTCGCGAAGTACCCCACGCCCGAGGACCTCGCCGCCGCCGTGCCCGAGGAGGTCGAGGAGCTGATCCGGCCGACCGGCTTCTTCCGCGCCAAGACCAAGTCGATCATGGGTCTGGCCGCCGCCCTCAGGGACGACTTCGACGGTGAGGTCCCCGGCCGTCTGGAGGACCTCGTCAAGCTCCCCGGCGTCGGCCGCAAGACCGCCTTCGTCGTCCTCGGCAACGCCTTCGGGGTCCCCGGCATCACCGTCGACACCCACTTCATGCGCCTCGCCCGGCGCTGGCGGTGGACCGAGTCCGACGACCCGGTGAAGATCGAGGCCGAGGTCGCCACGATCTTCCCGAAGAGCGAGTGGACGATGCTCTCGCACCGGGTGATCTTCCACGGCCGCCGGATCTGCCACGCCCGCAAGCCCGCCTGCGGCGCCTGCCCGATCGCTCTCCTCTGCCCCTCGTACGGAGAGGGCGAGACCGACCCCGAGAAGGCGAAGAAGCTGCTCAAGTACGAGAAGGGCGGCTTCCCCGGCCAGCGGCTCAACCCGCCGGCCGACTACCCGGGCCGCCCCGCGCCTCCGCTCGGCGGCGCCCCGTCGGGCGGCGACGCCTGAGCCCGCCGCCGGGAACGAACCCGCCGAAAACGAAGCCGCCGGGAACGAGCCGGCCGGGAACGAAGCCATCAGGCACGCGCCTGTCGGGAACGAGCCCGGCGGGAACGAACCCGTCCATCGATCGCGTTGAGAACCACGGGGGTGCCCATGACGCGCACTGACGAAGAGATCCACGGGCCCGGCACGGCCGGGCTGCTCAGCAGGGACGGGCTGCCCGACTGGCTCGGGCCCGTCGACCGGGTGGCCCGCACGGTCCGGCCCGAGCAGCTGAGCAGCTTCCTGCCGCCCGAGAGCGGCGACGGCCGCCAGTCCGCCGTCCTCGTCCTCTTCGGCGAGGGCGAGCGCGGACCGGAGCTGCTGCTCATGGAGCGGGCCGGTAGCCTCCGCTCGCACGCCGGACAGCCCTCCTTCCCGGGCGGCGCCCTCGACCCCGAGGACGGCGACCCGGCGGACGGCGGGCTGCTGCGCGCCGCCCTGCGCGAGGCCCAGGAGGAGACCGGCCTCGACCCGCTGGGCGTCCAGCTCTTCGGGGTACTGCCCCAGCTCTACATCCCGGTCAGCGGCTTCGTCGTCACCCCCGTCCTCGGCTGGTGGCGCGACCCCAGTCCGGTCGGCGTCGTCGACCCCGGCGAGACCGCCCGCGTCTTCACCGTCCCCGTGGCGGATCTCACGGACCCCGAGAACCGTGCGACCGCCGTGCACCCGCTCGGCCACGAAGGCCCCGCGTTCCTCGTCGCATCCGCTCTGGTCTGGGGTTTCACGGCCGGCGTCATCGACAAGCTGCTCCACTTCGCGGGCTGGGAGCGCCCCTGGGACCGGTCCAGGAAGGTCCCGCTCGACTGGCGCTCATGACAGGCTGATCCCCGGGCCGGCCCTCGGGCGGACCGACTGACCCCGGGCGACCGGAAACGAATCTGCGAGGCTACTGACGGTGAACGTGCTGGACATCCTGTTGCTGCTCGGCGCCGTGTGGTTCGCGATCATCGGTTACCGCCAGGGGTTCGTGGTCGGCATCCTGTCGGTGATCGGCTTCCTCGGCGGCGGTCTCGTCGCCGTTCTGCTGCTCCCGATCCTCTGGGACCAGCTGACCGACAACAGCGAGGTCTCGAGCGCGGCCACCGTCATCTTCGTGATGGTGGTCATCGTCTGCGCCTCTGTGGGCCAGGCCTTCACCACCCACCTCGGCAACAAGCTGCGCCGCCACATCACCTGGTCCCCGGCCCGCGCCCTGGACGCCACCGGCGGCGCCCTCGTCAACGTCGTCGCGATGCTGCTCGTGGCCTGGCTGATCGGCTCCGCCCTCGCCCGCACCTCACTGCCCACCCTGGGCAAGGAGGTGCGGAACTCCAAGGTGCTGCTCGGCGTGGAGCAGGTGATGCCGGATCAGGCCTCCGGCTGGTTCGACGACTTCAGCTCCACCCTGGCCCGCAGCGGCTTCCCCCAGGTCTTCAGCCCCTTCGCGAACGAGCCGATCACCCCGGTCACCCCGCCCGACCCGGCGCTCGCCGACAGCCCGGTCGCCGCCCGCGCGCAGCACTCCATCGTGAAGGTCGTCGGCACCGCGCAGAGCTGCGGCAAGGTCCTCGAAGGCACCGGCTTCGTCTTCGCCGACCGCCGCATCATGACCAACGCCCACGTCGTCGGCGGTGTCGACGAACCGACCGTCCAGATAGGCGGCGAGGGCAAGCTCTACGACGCCAAGGTCGTCCTCTACGACTGGCAGCGCGACATCGCCGTCCTGGACGTGCCGGGCCTCAAGGCCACGCCGCTGCCCTTCACCGACGAGGACGCCCGCAGCGGCGACGACGCGATCGTCGCCGGATTCCCGGAGAACGGCTCGTACGACGTGCGCTCCGCCCGCGTGCGGGGCCGCATCAGCGCCAAGGGCCCCGACATCTACCACCGCGGCGAGGTGCGCAGGGACGTGTACTCGCTGTACGCGACGGTCCGCCAGGGCAACTCCGGCGGCCCGCTCCTCACCGAGGACGGCAAGGTGTACGGCGTGATCTTCGCCCGCTCCCTCGACGACGCGAACACCGGATACGCCCTGACGGTCGACGAGATCCGCGAGGACATCGAGCAGGGCCGGACCGCCGACCAGCAGGTCGACACCCAGGCCTGCGCCCTCTGAGCGCTCCCCCTACAGGGCGCTACGCGGTGTCTCTGGGGTGCCGCAGCCGGGCCGAGACCCAGCGGGCCCGGCGTCGCAGGATGCGCGAGATCCCCACCCCCGGTACCGCGGGGCCCTGCTCCGGCGAGCCGCCCCTCTCGCGGGAGCCCGGCCCCGTGGCCGAGCGGCGGTCGCGTGCTGTCGTGTCACCGTAGTCGTGCGTCCAGCCCATACCTCGACCTCTGCCCGGGGGCCAAGGTCGGTAACCGCCCCGGGGCCCGCCAATTGGAGTATGCGCGGGGCACATGGCCGTTCGAAGGACGCCTGTACGCCGACGCCGTCCGTGACGGGGCTCAGCGGTCGGGCTCGGGGTCCTTCAGCCAGTTGACGAGCTCCGTGGTGAAGGCCACCGGGTCCTCCTCGTGCGGGAAGTGCCCGAGACCGTCGAAGAGCCGCCAGCGGTACGGCGCCTCCACGTACTCGCCGGACCCCGCCGCGCTGCGGGTCCGCATCACCGGGTCCAGGGACCCGTGCAGATGGAGCGTCGGCACCCGCACCGGCCGCTTCATGCGCCGGTTGAACTGGATGCCGTCCGGGCGGGCGAGGGACCGCACCATCCACCGGTACGGCTCGATCGAGCAGTGCGCCGTCGACGGGACGCACATCGCCCGCCGGTACACCTCGACGGCCTCCTCGTCGACCGGCTTCGGCCCCGTCCAGTCCCGGATCAGCTCGCCCACGAGCGCCCCCTCGTCCGCGACGAGCTGACGCTCCGGCAGCCACGGCCGCTGGAAGCCCCAGATGTGCGAACCTGCCCGCGACTGGGCGAAGTCGGAGAGCATCGCCGAGCGCCAGCGGCGCGGGTGCGGCATCGAGGAGACCACGAGCCGGCGCACCAGCTTCGGCCGCATGACGGCCGCCGTCCAGGCCAGGTAGCCGCCCAGGTCGTGCCCGACGAGCGCCGCGTCCGGCTCGCCCAGGGAGCGGACGACCCCGGTGATGTCGAGCGCCAGGTTGGCGGGGTCGTAACCCCGCGGCGTACGGTCGCTGCCGCCGACCCCGCGCAGGTCCATCGCGACCGCCCGGAACCCGGCCTCGGCGAGGGCCGGCAGCTGGTGGCGCCAGGTCCACCAGAACTGCGGGAAGCCGTGCAGGAGCAGCACCAGCGGGCCGTCGCCCATCTCGGCGATGTGGAAGCGGGCGCCGTTGGCGGCCACGTCACGGTGCGTCCACGGCCCGTCGAGCCGTACGGGCCCGCCGTTGCCGTTGCTGCTCTCGGGGAGGGTCATACGGACGAGCGTCCCACAGCGGAGGCCTTCTCCAGGGCCGGACGCTGCTCCGGACGGGGGTGCGGCTTCGCGTTCTGCATGATCGCCGCCGTCTTCTTGGCGGAGGCGATGGACTTCTCCGGCGGCTTGACCTTCTTGAACTTGGTGTACGCGATCAGGCCGAGGAGCCCCGCGACCAGCACGTTGAAGGTGAAGGACAGCAGGAAGCACCAGACGAGGTTCCAGCCCCCGTTGCCGTTGTGCCCGCCGGTCCAGGTGTTGATGGCGTACGCGAGCGCGAAGCTCAGCATCGGCAGCGAGAACAGCAGCACCACGAGGGCGCCGATGCCCATGATGCTGCCGAGCGCACCGCGCTTGACGTCCTGCCGCAGTTCGGCCTTGGCCAGGGCGATCTCGTCGTGCACCAGCGCGGACATCTCGGCGGTCGCCGAGGCGACCAGCTGGCCGAGGCTGCGCTCGGTTCCGTCGAACGGGTCGCTCATCGCTGCTCCCTCTTCTCTTCTGCGGTCCGAGGTCCTCTTCTACGGTGCGAGTCCTCTTCTACGGTCCGAATCAGATCATGCCGGACGGTCGGCCCCGTCGCGCGATGCCCCCGCCAGTTGGGCGCGCTTCCGGTGTTCCGCGGCCTTCCGCTCGTAGATCTCGGCCATCCGCAGGTGGTACTCCGGGTTGTCCTGCTCGTAGATGTCGGGGATGCCGTCCTCGTCCTCGTCGCGCTCCTCGGCGGAGACGAGGGCCTGGTACTTCCGGACCCGCAGTTTCAGCAGGACGGAGGCGAGGACGGCCGCGATGAGCGAGCCGATCAGGACGGCGGCCTTCACCTCGTCGGTGAGGGCCTCGTCCCCGGCGAAGGCGAGTTCGCCGATGAGGAGCGAGACGGTGAAGCCGATCCCGGCGAGGGTGGCGACGGCGAACACGTCCGGCCAGGCCAGGTCCGGGTTGAGCTCCGCCCGGGTGAAGCGGGCGGCGAGCCAGGTGCCGCCGAAGATGCCGATCGCCTTGCCTACGACGAGACCGAGGACCACACCGAGGGTGACCGGCTGGGTGAAGACGTCGTGGATCGCGCCGCCGGTGACGCTCACACCGGCGGAGAAGAGCGCGAAGAGGGGCACGGCGAGGCCGGCCGACAGCGGCCGGACCAGGTGCTCGATGTGCTCGCCGGGGGAGTGCTCCTCGCCGTCCCGGGTGGTGCAGCGGAGCATCAGGCCCATGGCGACGCCGGCGATGGTGGCGTGGACGCCGCTGTTGTACATCAGGCCCCAGATGACCAGGGCCAGCGGCACGTACACGTACCAGCCGCGGACGCCCTTGCGGAGCAGCAGCCAGAAGACGGCGAGTCCGGCGACGGCGCCGCCGAGCGCGGCGAAGTTCAGGTCGCTGGTGAAGAAGATCGCGATGATCAGGATCGCGAACAGGTCGTCGACGACGGCGAGGGTGAGCAGGAAGGCGCGCAGCGCGGACGGCAGCGAGGTGCCGATGACGGCGAGGACGGCGAGCGCGAAGGCGATGTCGGTCGCGGTGGGCACGGCCCAGCCGGCCGTCGAGCCGTCGCCGACGACGTTGACCAGGGTGTAGACGAGGGCGGGGGCCGCCATGCCGCAGAGTGCGGCGACGACGGGGAGCGCGGCGGCCTTGGGGTCGCGCAGCTCGCCCGCGACGAGCTCGCGCTTGAGCTCGATGCCGGCGACGAAGAAGAAGATCGCGAGGAGGCCGTCGGCGGCCCAGTGCTGGATCGACAGGTCGAGGCCGAGGGCGGCGGGGCCTATGTGGAAGTCCTGTACCGACTCGTAGCTGTCGCCGAGCGGGCTGTTCGCCCAGACGAGGGCGGCGACGGCGGCGAGGAGCAGCAGGACGCCACCGACGGTCTCGGTGCGCAGCGCGTCGGTGAGGTACCGCCGCTCGGGCAGCGAGAGACGGCCGAGGAACTTGCGGTCGGTGGGCACGGACACGGGCGAGACCTCCGTCGGGCAGGCAGGGCGAAGCACATGCCGACCAGACTTCCCGGCGCACCTAGGTCTTTCTGTTGCGTTCCTGACGCGGTCTTTACTTTACCTAACGAGCCCGAGTCATGTCCGGCGGGATTCACTTTAGGAAGATTTGCGCCGTTCGTCCCCTCGGGATCCGGCATGGGAAACGCCCGCCCCGAGGTCTCCGGGGCGGGCGTTCGGGCCGTACGGGTCGGTCAGTCCTCGCTGGACGTGGCCGGCAGCTGGTTCTGGATGAGCGACATGACCGAGGAGTCGGTCAGGGTGGTGACGTCACCCAGCTCACGGTTCTCCGCGACGTCGCGCAGCAGACGGCGCATGATCTTGCCCGAGCGGGTCTTCGGCAGCTCCGCCACCGGCAGGATCCGCTTCGGCTTGGCGATCGGGCCGAGCGTCGCGCCGACGTGGTTGCGCAGGTCGGCGACGAGGCCGTCGTCCTGGCTGGCCGTGCCGCGCAGGATGACGAAGGCGACGATCGCCTGACCGGTCGTCTCGTCGGCGGCGCCGACGACGGCCGCCTCGGCGACGGACGGGTGCGAGACGAGGGCCGACTCGACCTCGGTCGTCGAGATGTTGTGACCCGAGACGAGCATGACGTCGTCGACCCGGCCGAGCAGCCAGATGTCGCCGTCCTCGTCCTTCTTGGCACCGTCGCCGGCGAAGTACTTGCCCTCGAAGCGGGACCAGTACGTGTCGATGTAGCGCTGGTCGTCGCCCCAGATGGTGCGGAGCATCGACGGCCACGGCTCGGTGAGGACCAGGTAACCGCCGCCGCCGTTCGGGACCTCGTTCGCCTCGTCGTCCACGACGGTGGCGGAGATGCCCGGCAGCGGGCGCTGGGCGGAGCCCGGCTTGGTCTCGGTGACGCCCGGCAGAGGCGAGATCATCATCGCGCCGGTCTCGGTCTGCCACCAGGTGTCCACGATCGGGGTCTTGTTCGCGCCGATGTGCTCGCGGTACCAGACCCAGGCCTCGGGGTTGATCGGCTCGCCGACGGAGCCGAGCACGCGGAGGCTGGAGAGGTCGAACTTCGCGGGGATGTCGTCTCCCCACTTCATGAACGTGCGGATCGCGGTGGGCGCCGTGTAGAGGATCGTGACGCCGTACTTCTGCACGATCTCCCAGAACCGGCCCTGGTGCGGGGTGTCCGGGGTGCCCTCGTACATGACCTGCGTCGCGCCGTTGGCCAGCGGGCCGTAGACGATGTACGAGTGCCCGGTGACCCAGCCGATGTCGGCGGTGCACCAGTAGACGTCGCTCTCCGGCTTGAGGTCGAAGACGGCGTGGTGGGTGTACGCGGCCTGGGTGAGGTAGCCGCCGGAGGTGTGCAGGATGCCCTTCGGCTTACCCGTCGTCCCCGAGGTGTAGAGGATGAAGAGCGGGTGCTCCGCCGGGAACGCCTCCGGGGTGTGCTCGGCGGACTGGCGGGCGACGATGTCGTCCCACCAGACGTCCCGGCCCTCGGTGAAGGCGGTGTCCTGGCCCGTACGGCGGACCACGAGCACGTGCTCGACCTGCGGGCACTTGGCGACGGCCTCGTCGATCGCCGGCTTGAGGGCGCTCGGCTTGCCGCGGCGGTAGCCGCCGTCGGCGGTGACGATCACCTTGGCGTCGGCGTCCTGGATGCGGGAGGCGACGGCATCGGCCGAGAAGCCGCCGAAGACCACCGAGTGGGCGGCGCCGACACGGGCGCAGGCCAGCATCGTGATGGCCGCCTCGGGGATCATCGGCAGGTAGACGGCGACCCGGTCGCCCTTGCGGACGCCCAGCTCGGTCAGGGCGTTGGCGGCCCGGGAGACCTCGTCCTTGAGCTCGGCGTAGGTGATCGCGCGGCTGTCGCCGGGCTCGCCCTCGAAGTGGATGGCGACCCGGTCGCCGTGGCCGGCCTCGACGTGCCGGTCGACGCAGTTGTACGCCACGTTCAGCTCGCCGTCGGCGAACCACTTGGCGAACGGCGGGTTCGACCAGTCGAGGGTCTCGGTCGGCTCGGTGGCCCAGCTGAGGCGCCTGGCCTGCTCGGCCCAGAAGCCCAGCCTGTCCGCCTTGGCCTGCTCGTACGCCTCCGCCGTCACATTGGCGTCCGCGGCCAGCTCGGTGGGCGGCGCGAACCGCCGCTCTTCCTTGAGCAGGTTGGCCAAGGATTCGTTGCTCACGACATCTCCCTTTCCCAGGGCGTCCTCTGTGCGTATGTGTCCCGCGTCATAGCTCATCAGTCGGAGGCCCGGGTGACAAGAGCCTCCAGGAAATTGGTTTAGACCTGTGAGCGATCGACGTGCGGCGGCCCCTCCTCCCGAGCGGTGGGAGAAGGGGCCACACAGTCTCACGGCCCGGGGGGCCGGAAGGTTCAGGACGCGCGAGCGGCTGCGAGGCGGCCGGGAGCTTCGAGGCGGCCAGGCGCTTCGAGGCGGCCAGGCGCTTCGAGGTGGTCCGTGTGGTCCGTCGGTAGCACCCGGGTGAAGACGTCGTCGTAGCCGTGCACCTCGTCCGTCCCGGAGAGGAGGTACGCCTGCGCCTCGCCCACGTGGAAGTACACGCCGTGCAGCGTGAGCGTGCCCTCGGCCAGCTGGCGCGCCACCGACTCGTACGCCCGCAGGTGCTCCAGCTGCTGGACCACGTTGGTCAGGCAGAGTTGCTCGACGGCGTCGGCCGGAAGGCGCCCGGAGATCCGGGCCCAGGCGTGGCGTCGGCTCGCCATCCGCTCCAGGCTGGGTCTGCCGTGGCGCAGCCAGCGGCGGAGCGGGGTCGGCGGGTCGTCCGGGCTGCCGGCAAGGAGGGCCTGCATCGCGCCGCAGCCGGAGTGGCCGCAGACGGTGATCGACGTGACCCGCAGCACCTCCACCGCGTACTCGATCGCCGCCGCCACCGAGTCGTCCCCGCTCTCCTCGCCGGGGAGCGGGACGAGATTGCCGACGTTGCGCACGGTGAAGAGGTCGCCGGGGCCGCTGGAGGTGATCATGCTGGTGACGAGACGGGAGTCGGCGCAGGTCAGGAAGAGCTGCGAGGGCCGCTGCCCCTCCCGGGCGAGCCGAGCGAGCTCGTCCCGCACGAGCGGGGCGGTGTTCCGCTGGAACTTGCCGATGCCGCTCGCCAGGTGCAGCCCCGTCGTCCGTCCGGGTTCGGAGGTCCCGGAGGTCCCGGAGGTCCCGGAGGTCCCGGAGGTCCCGGTGGTCCCGGCGGTCTCGGTGGGCTTCTCCCCGCACTGGTGGTTGTGCCAGGGCGTCCAGGGACGGCAGCAGGGGTGCGAGGCGGAGGCGGTGACGGGGGCGGGCTCGGCGATCCGGACGCCGGAGGGGCCGGTCGTCTCGACCGTCCCGCCGTGGGCGAGGTGCCCGGCGGTCCAGTCGCTCAGCGTCTCGTACGCGGCATGGTCCATGAAGGACCCGTCCAGCTCGACCAGCACGTCGGAGCCCTGCGGCAGCTGGTGCAGGGCCCGGCTGAGCCGGGGCACGGCGAGGAAGGTCAGCTGGCCCCGTACGTGCAGGAATTGACGTCCGTCCCGCTCCTCCCGGGTGATCCGGGTGCGGGCCAGCCGGTGCAGGGCGACCGCGATGGCCACGGCGATGCCGAGGGCGACGCCCTCCAGGATGCCGACGAGGGCGACACCGGCCAGCGTGACCGCGTACACGACGACCTCGCGGTGCCGTGTGACCGTACGGATGTGGGTGATGCTCACCATCTGGATGCCGACCACCATGACGAGCGCGGCGAGCGCGGGCAGCGGGATCAGGTCGAGCACCGGCACGAGCAGCAGGGCCGCGAGCACGATCCACAGGCCGTGCAGCATGGTCGAGGCGCGACTCGTCGCGCCCGCCGCGACGTTGGCGACGCTGCGGACCGCGACCCCGGCGACCGGGAGGCCGCCGAGTGCCCCGGAGACCACGTTGGCCGCGCCCTGTCCGGCGAGCTCGCGGTCGAGTCCGGCGCGGGGGACGCTCCGGCCGTGGTCCGCGCCTGCGGCGGCGCGGGCGGCGACCAGCTTGTCGACCGCGACGGCCGAGAGCAGCGACTGCACGCTGGTGACGAGGGTGATCGTGAGCACGCCCGCCGCGATGCCGAGAACCGGTCCCTCGGGCAGGCCGGGCAGCGCGTGGCTGCTCCAGGACGGCAGGTCCACACGGGGCACGGCGAGTCCGGCGAAGGTGGCCACGGCCGTCGCCCCGGCCACCGCGACGAGCGCGGCCGGGACCTTCCGTACGAGCCGTCCCGCCCGGCCGGGCAGCCGGGGCCAGGCGAGCAGCACGGCCACGGTGAGGGCGCTGATGGCGAGCGCGGCCGGGTGGGCGTGCGCCAACTGGGCGGGCAGGCCGAGGGCGTTGTCGACGGCGGAGCTCTGCGGAGTGCCGCCGAGGACGATGTGGAGCTGGGCGAGGGCGATGGTGACGCCGATGCCGCCCAGCATGCCGTGCACGATCGCGGGCGAGACGGCGAGCGCCGATCTGGCCACGCGCAGGGCGGACAGGGCGAGTTGGGCGAGGCCGGCGAGGACGGTGATGGCGCAGGTGGTGCGCCAGCCGTACCGCTGGATGAGCTCGGCGGTCACGACGGTGAGTCCGGCGGCGGGACCGCTCACCTGGAGCGGGGCGCCGCCGAACCGGCCGGCGACGAGGCCGCCGACGGCGGCGGCCACCAGGCCGGACTGGAGCGGGGCTCCGGTGGCGAGTGCGATGCCGAGCGAGAGCGGCAGCGCGATCAGGAAGACGGCGACGGACGCGGAGAGGTCGGCACCGGCGATGCGGAAGCGGTGCGGTCCCTTCGGCGGGCTGTGGGGCCGCTGGCTTCGGGGCCGGTTGGTCGTGCGGGCAGGGGTGCAGAGGGTCATGTTCCCGTCTCCTCCGGGGCAGCGCGGTCGGCGGCTCGTGCGGGGTGCAGCGGCGGGATTCCGGCGAGAACCTCCGGAGGGGAGGAATCAACGCTCGGTAAATGGATCGTAATGGAGAGTAAAGACTGCGGCATTATTTTCGGGGCAAACAGGGCAATGTTTCACCGGATCCGGTGACAGAACGTGCACATGCCGCTTGTCGTTGACGCTCCCCGGTCCTCGTGGTGCGACGTTGACGCCGCTTGTACGGAAATCCGAGGATCTGAGGAAAGGTGCGCGGATGTCAGTCGCCCGCAGAACGACCACTGCCCGGAGGAAGGCGCTCACCGTCGGCGCCCTGACCCTCGCCCTCACCGCAGGCCTCGCCGGCTGCTCGGGCTCCGACGGCACCGTCACCAAGGGCGCACCGGGCGGCGCGGGCGTCGGCGCGGGCGCGGGTGCTGGTGCTGGTGCTGGTGCCAAGAAGGGTCCGGCCGCGGCCCCGCCGAGCGCACCCCGGCTGATCGGCGACGGTTCGACCGCCTTCACCGGCGCCCAGCCCCACCAGCCGGTCTGGCAGCGCCTCAAGCCGGGCGAGACACCGCCGCAGTTCGTGGTCTTCTCGTGGGACGGCGCGGGCGAGGACAGTCAGAAGCTGTTCTCCCACTTCCGCGCGGTGGGCAGGAAGTACGACGCCAAGATGACGTACTTCCTCAGCGGCGTGTACCTGCTGCCGGAGGAGAAGAAGGAGCTCTACGACCCGCCGCAGCACAGCCCCGGCCGCTCCGACATCGGCTTCAACGACGTCGACGGCATCCGCGCCACCGTCCGCGAACTGCGCGGCGCGTGGCAGGAGGGCAACGAGATCGGCACCCACTTCAACGGCCACTTCTGCGGCGCCGACGGCGGCGTCGGGAACTGGTCCGTCGAGGAGTGGAAGAGCGAGATCAACCAGGCCAAGTCCTTCGTCAAGCACTGGAAGACGAACGCCGGCCTGCGCACCGAGCAGCCGCTGCCCTTCGACTACGACAAGGAGCTCGTCGGCGCCCGCACCCCCTGCCTCGAAGGCCGGAAGAACTTCGTCAAGGCGGCGGCGCAGATGGGCTTCCGCTACGACACCAGCGGCGTCAACGACCAGATCTGGCCCAAGAAGGACCTGGGCCTGTGGGACCTGTCGATGCAGCTCGTGCCCGTCCCGGGCCGGGCCTTCCAGACGCTCTCCATGGACTACAACTTCCTGGTGAACCAGTCCCCCGGCACGACCCAGGGCGACCCCTCACGACGGCAGTACTGGGGCGACCAGATGCGCGACGGCCTGGTGCAGGCCTTCGAGCGCTCCTACCGGGGCAACCGCGCACCGCTGATCATCGGCAACCACTTCGAGTCCTGGAACGGCGGCACCTACATGCGCGCCGTCGAGGAGACCATCGCCACCGTCTGCGTGCAGAAGGACGTCAAGTGCGTCTCCTTCCGCCAGCTCGCCGACTGGCTCGACGCCCAGGACCCCGACGTCATCGCCAAGATGCGCACCCTGAAGGTCGGCGAGGCCCCGGCGGCCGGCTGGCAGGCCTTCCTCGCCCCGCAGCCGGCAGCCCCGGCGGGCGCCCCGGCCGCTAAGCCGGCTGCACGGCACTGAGCCCTTCGGACAGCACGAACCCGGGGTCGACCTGCGCCGCCAGGTCGGCCCCGGTTTTGGCGTTGCCCCAGCTCTCCGCGTTGCGCAGGTGGAAGTGGACCATCTGGCGCGTGTAGCGCTCCCAGTCACGGTGGGCGTACGAGTCGTCCGCCGCGTCCTGGAGGGCCTGGAGCGCCATGCGGTTCTCCGCCTCCAGGAGTTCGAAGCGCGGCGGGCGTCCCTTCTCCATCGCGCGGACCCAGTCCGAGTGACCCACCGTCACGAGCAGGTCCTCGCCCACTTCCTCGCGCAGGAAGTCGAGGTCGTCCCGGCCCTGCACCTTGTTGCCGACGACCTTCAGCGCCACGCCGAAGTCCCGCGCGTACTCCTTGTACTGGCGGTAGACCGAGACGCCCTTGCGGGTCGGCTCGGCGACCAGGAACGTCATGTCGAAGCGGGTGAAGAGCCCGGAGGCGAAGGAGTCCGAACCCGCCGTCATGTCGACGACCACGTACTCGTCGGCCCCGTCGACCAGGTGGTTGAGGCACAGCTCCACCGCGCCGACCTTCGAGTGGTAGCAGGAGACCCCGAGATCCGACTCCGTGAAGGGGCCGGTCGCCATCAGCCGGACCGCGCCGTCGTCGAGCGGCACCGCCCGCGCGCACGCCTCGTACACCGGGTTGTCCTCGCGGACCCGCAGCAGCCGCGAACCCTCCCCGGGCGGCGTCGTCTTGATCATCGTGTCGGCGGAGGCGATCCGCGGGTTGCTGCCCCGCAGGTACTCCTTGATGAGCGGCAGGTGCGCGCCCATCGCGGGCAGCGCGGCGGCCTCCGCCTCGGGCAGGCCGAGCGCGGCGCCCAGGTGCTGGTTGATGTCGGCGTCGACGGCGACGACCGGTGCTTCGTTGGCGGCGAGGTGGCGGATGAAGAGCGAGGACAGCGTGGTCTTGCCGCTGCCGCCCTTCCCCACGAAAGCGATCTTCATGTTCACCTAGGGTAGCGGCATGACAGCGGCCCGTGGTCAAGCTGCGTGAAGAAGACCACTCCAACGTGGGGCGGGCCCCCGGGGCGCGTAGCCTCCCTACTTATGAGTACGCACGCCTCTGACCCCTTGGCCGCCCTCGGCTCCCTGCCGGGCGTCGCCGAAGCGGTGGACTCCGTACGCAAGGCCGTCGACCGGGTCTACGGCCACCGCGTGATGCGCCGCCGCAGCAACGAGATCTCCTCCGAGGCGGCCCTGCGCGGCGCGCGCGGCTCGGCCGCCCTGTCCGGGGCCGACTGGGCCCTGGAAGAGGTCCGCCGCCGCACCGACTTCAGCGCCGACGCCGAGGCCCGCACGGTCGGCGCCGCCCTGCGCCTCGGCGCCGAGGCCGGGCAGCTGCTCTCCATCTGGCGCCAGTCCCCGCTGCGCGTGCTCGCCCGGCTCCACCTGGTCGCGGCCGGGGACGCGGGTGTCCCGGGCGGCACCGGCGTCGGTGACTCCGTGGGTCGGCCCCGGCTGGACGGCGAGACGGTCGACGAACCGCTGATCGACGCCCCGC
>NZ_MWIG01000414.1:0-17523 GCF_002156145.1 Streptomyces sp. NRRL B-24572
CGCACTACCCGCGGGCGGCGGCGTCGGCACCGGTCCGCACCCGAAACCCCTCGTTCGGCCGAGCCCGCCCGGCCCGCCCCGGCAGGCGGGGCGAAGACGGCGGTGTGCCGACAAGGATCCTGGTCGAGGGCCGCCCCGGCGCGGGCAAGACGACCGCCCTCCGTCGGCTGGCCACGCTGCTGCCCACCCGTGCGGTCACCGGCTTCACCACCGAGGAGATCCGGCGATCCGGCGCCCGGGTCGGTTTCGCCCTGGAGACCCTGGCAGGCCGACGTGAGGGGCTCGCCCATGTCGACCTGCCCGGGGAGCCCGCGGCCCGGCTGCAGCAGCCCGGGACACGCCAAGGGGTTCCCGCCCACCGATGAGACGCATCGCGTCCGGATCTGACAGAACATGGTCATTGCGGCCCTCTCGGAGGGGCGAAATGATCGGCACATGCCCCCACCGCACCGAGTCGTCATCGCGGCCTTCCCCGGCGTCGAACTGCTCAACGTCACCGGCCCGGCCGAGGTGTTCTCCGTCGCCACGCGCGTCGCCGACACCGACCGGGCCGGCTACACCGTCCGCATCGCCACGGCCCAGGGCGAGCCGGTGACCACCTCCAGCGGGATCCGGCTGATGGCCGACCTGACCCTGGACGAGGTGAACGGCGACGTGGACACCCTGCTCGTATCGGGCGCCGTCCGTGTGCACGACCACGAGGTGGAGCCGGTGCTCGACCGCGGGATCATCGACTGGCTGCGCGAAACGGCCCCCGGCATCCGGCGGTTGGGATCCATCTGCTCGGGTGCGCACCTGCTGGCCGCGGCCGGCCTGCTGGACGGCCGTTCCGCCACGACCCACTGGCGGACGGCCGCACGGCTGGCCGCCGACCACCCGCTCGTCACCGTCGATCCGGACCCGATCTTCATCCGGGAGGGCCGCCTGTGGACCTGCGCCGGCATCGCCTCGGGGATGGACATGGCACTGGCCATGGTCACCGAGGACCACGGTCCCGAACTCGCCCTGGCCACGGCCCGGACGATGGTCATGTACGTCAAACGCGCGGGCGGTCAGAGTCAGTTCAGCGTCCCGCTCGCGCTTCCCGCGGCGCCCGGAGACCGGCTGGACGACCTGCGCATGTGGATCGGCGAACACCTCGCCGAGGACCTGTCCGCCGAAGTCCTGGCCACCCGACTGCATCTGAGTGTGCGTCACTTCTCCCGGCTGTTCCGCGAGCGCACCGGCACCACTCCGGCGGCGTACGTCGAGTCCGTCCGGCTTGAGGCCGCGCGGCGGCTGCTCCAGGACAGCGCCCACGGCCTGCCCGAGATCGCCGCCCTCAGCGGCCTCGGTTCCGTGGAGAGCCTGCACCGTTCCTTCCGGCGCCGTCTCGGCACCACCCCCGCCCAGTACCGGCGCCGCTTCCGCTGAACCCCGCCGTACTCCCCCTCCCGCTCGCGGACCGCCGCGCGGCGGAAGACAGTCATGCCCGAGGAGAGAACCGTGTCCCGAACCAAGGTCGTGCCCATCCCGGTCATGGGCCGGCACAACATCAACGCCTATCTGCTGCTTTCCCGCCGGCCCGTCATCGTCGACGCGGGAACGCCCGGCAGCGGCCGGAAGATCTACGAGCAGGTCGCCGCCCGCGGCGTGGACCCCGCCGACGTGTCGCTGATCGTCATCACCCACGGCCACATCGACCACTTCGGCTCCGCCGCCGAACTGCACCGCCTGACCGGGGCTCCCGTGGCGGGACACATCGCCGACCTCGGCCCCTACCGCACCGGCCGGACCCGCGAGCCCTACCTGCCCACCGGACCGATGGGCCGCCTCATGGCCAGGAACAAGAACCTGCACGTCCAGGTGGAACCGTTCGAACCCGACGTGCTCGTGACCGGCGAGACCGGCCTGGAGGACTTCGGGATCGCGGCGCGCATCATGCCCACCCCCGGGCACACCGCCGGATCGATCTCGGTCCTCACCGACCAGGGGGACCTCGTCGCCGGCGACCTGATCGCCAACTCCCTCTTCGGGCTCGTCCGGGGCCGACCCGCCAACCCTCCCTTCCACGACGACCCGCTGCGCAACCTCGCCAGCCTGCGGAAGATGCTCGCCCTGAACCCGGCCGGCCTCCACGTCGGCCACGGCACCCCGCTGGAACCCGACCGGGTCCGGCGCTGGGCCGACCGGGAGCACCGGCGGCTGACCCGGCTCGAAGCAGCGGGACGGCTCCCCGCTCGTACGGAGAACAACACGGCCTGACCGGCAGGCGCAGGACCGGGGACTTCGAGGGGATCACCGCCCGCGGCGCCCGGCTGGTCGCCCGGGCCGGGTTCGCCACGCCGGAAGAAGGCAGCCGGTCAGCCCTCCTCGGCGGCCGGATCGACCGCTCAGCGGGCGTCGGCGGTGGCTGCGTCGGGCCGGGCACGGCGCGGACCTCGCCCGGGGGTGCCCCACCGGGATGACGGAAGTCTTACGGTCCGGCGCGGGCGCCTCCTGTTCTCGGCGCCGGTCCGTAGCGTCGTGCTCATGCGCGTACTCGTCACAGGAGGAGCCGGGTTCATCGGCTCGCACATCGTCACCGCCCTCACGAAGGCCGGGCACGAGCCGGTGGTTCTCGACGCCCTGCTGCCCGGCGCACACCCCGTGACCCCCGAGGTGCCGGCCGTGGAGTTCCTCCCCACGGACGTCAGGGATCCGCTGGCGGTCGGAGCCGCACTGCGCGGGGTCGACGCGGTGTGCCACCAGGCCGCCATGGTCGGTCTCGGCAAGGACTTCGCGGACGCCCCGGAGTACGTGAGCTGCAACGACCTCGGCACGGCCGTCCTGCTCGCCGCCATGGCGGACGCCGGCGTGCGGCGGCTCGTCCTCGCCGGATCGATGGTCGTGTACGGGGAGGGGCGGTACGACTGCCCCGCGCACGGTGTCGTACGGCCCTGCGCCCGCCGCCCCGAGGACCTCGCCGCCGGCCTCTTCGAACCGCGCTGTCCCGCCTGCGACGCCGCACTCGCTCCCGGCCTGGTCGGCGAGGACGCGCCGGTCGATCCCCGGAACGTGTACGCCACGACGAAGCTCGCCCAGGAGCACCTGGCGGCGGCGTGGGCCCGTGCGGTGAACGGCACGGCGGTCTCGCTGCGCTACCACAACGTGTACGGGCCCGGGATGCCCCGCGACACCCCGTACGCCGGGGTGGCCTCCCTCTTCCGCTCGGCCCTCGCCCGGGGCGAGGCGCCCCGCGTGTTCGAGGACGGGGGTCAGCGGCGGGACTTCGTGCACGTACGGGACGTGGCGGCGGCCAACCTGGTCGCGCTGGAGGCCGCCGGCGGTCTGCCGGCCGGTGCGCTCAGCACGTACAACACCGGCAGCGGGGAACCGCACACCGTGGGCGACATGGCCCTCGCGCTCGCCCGGGCGTGCGGTGGTCCCGAGCCCGTGGTCACGGGCGAGTACCGGCTCGGCGACGTCCGGCACGTCACCGCCGACTCGTCCCTGCTGCGGAAGGAGCTGGGCTGGCGGCCCACGGTCGGCTTCGTCGAGGGCATGACGGAGTTCGCCCGGGCGGAACAGCGGGCCTCGGCGGCGCTCCTCTGACCGGGGTCAGCCCGCCGCCGGCAGGGTGACCTCGAAGCGGCAGCCGCCGGGGACGTTGCGGACCTCGGCACGGCCCGCGTGGGCCTCGACGATGCCACGGACGATGGCGAGGCCCAGCCCGGCACCGGCCGGCGGGGTGCGGGCCTCGGTGCCGCGCCAGCCGGTGTCGAAGACGCGGGTGAGGTCCTCGTCGGGGATGCCGCCGCAGCCGTCGGTGACGGACAGGACGACGGCGTCCTCGCGGTGTTCGGCCGCGACCGCGACGGTGCCGTCGGCCGGCGTGTGACGGATCGCGTTGACGAGGAGGTTCGCGAGGACCCGGGTCATCTCCTTGCCGTCCACCTCGACGGGCACGGCCGCGACCTCCTCCCCCACGAGCCGTACCCCGTGCTCGCGGGCCAGCGGGTCGGCGCCGCTCAGGGCATCGCCGACCAGGTCGTACACGGACATGCGGCTCGGGCTGAGGATCAGGGCGCCGGCGTGGATGCGGGAGAGTTCGAAGAGGTCCGTGACCATGGCGGTCAGGCGCTCGACCTCGGTGCGGATCTGCCGGTGATAGCGGGCGGGGTCGTCGGCCATGCCGTCCTCCAGGGCCTCCGCCATGGCCCGCAGCCCCGCCAGCGGGGTGCGCAGGTCGTGGGAGATCCAGGCGACGAGCTCGCGGCGCGACGCCTCCAGGGAACGCTCGCGCCTGCGGGAGGCGTCGAGCTTGGCACTGGTCGCCGCCAGTTCACGGCTGAGCGCGGCGAGTTCCGCGGTGGCGGCGCCGCCGGGGGCGGAGAAGCGGCCGCCGTCGCCGAAGTCGCGGGCGGCGCGGGCGAGGGCCCGGCTGCGGGCCACCACCCAGCGGCCCAGGACGAGGGCCGTACCGAGCGAGACGAGGGCCGCCATGGCCACGACGACGGTCACCACCCACAGGTCGTGCCCGGACAGGAACATCGCCTGCGCGACGGCGAGCGTCCCGGCGAGCATCGCCGTCACCGTGACGGCCGCGACCACCGCCAGCGAGACCGCGACCGAACGGTGCCGTACGAGACGGAGGACGAGCGCTCCGGCGAGACCGGCGCAGACGGCTCCCGCCAGGGCGAAACCGGCGATCAGCAGGACGTCGTTCATGCCGCTCCCCCGTCCTTCCGGGGCTCGAAGCGGTATCCGACGCCCCATACGGTCTGGATGAGCCGGGGCCGCGCCGGATCGTCCTCGATCTTGGCGCGCAGCCGCCGGACGTGCACCGTGACCGTGGACAGGTCGCCGAAGTCCCAGCCCCAGACCCGCTTCATCAGCTCCTCCCTGGTGTGCGCGGCGCCGGGCCGCTCCAGGAAGTACGCGAGGAGGTCGAACTCCCGGAGCGTGAGGGCGAGTTCACGGCCGGCGCGGGTGGCCCTCCGGGTGACCGGGTCGACGGTGAGGTCCGCGTCGCGCAGGACCGTCCGGACGGCCGTCGGCCCGGCTCCGCGGCTGCGGCGCAGCACGGACTCGACGCGCAGCACGAGCTCGCGCGGGCTGAACGGCTTCGTGACGTAGTCGTCCGCGCCCACCTCGAGGCCGGTGATCCGGTCCTCCTCGTCGCCCCGTGCGGTCAGCATGATCACCGGCACCGGCCCGGTCTCCCGCAGCCGTCGGCACACCTCCAGGCCGTCCAGGCCGGGCAGCATCAGGTCGAGCACGACGAGGTCCGGCCGTCGCTCCCCGGCCCGCAGCAGGGCGTCGGGACCGTCGGCCGCGTGCTCCACGGCGTATCCGGACCTGCCGAGGTATCCGGTCACCACCTCGGCCACGGTCGGATCGTCGTCCACCACCAGGATCCGGGCCGGGGGCGGCGGGGCGCTGTGCTCGCTCATGCCGCACAGCGTCGCATCCGTCCGCCGGGTGGTCACGGCCACCCGGGCGTACGACGGAGGACGTTCGCGTTTCGTAAGGAGTGGAGCGGCCTCGGGAGGCCCTGCGGTTCCTACGGTGGGACCTGTGACACCCATGACCGTAGATGTCGTCCTTCCCTGCCTCGACGAGGCGGATGCCCTGCCCTGGGTCCTGGCCCGCGTTCCGGCCGGATGGCGGGCGATCGTCGTCGACAACGGCTCCTCCGACGGATCGGCGGCCGTCGCCGCCGGGCTCGGCGCCACCGTCGTGCACGAGCCGCGGCGCGGCTTCGGCGCCGCCTGCCACGCCGGACTGCTCGCCTCCGACGCCGAGTTCGTCTGCTTCTGCGACTGTGACGCCTCCCTGGATCCCGGCTTGCTGCCCGGCCTCGTCGGTGCGGTGGCCGACGGCTCCGCCGATCTTCTGCTCGGCCGCCGGCGCCCCACCGGGCGGGGCGCGTGGCCGGCCCACGCGAGGGCCGGGAACCTCGCCCTGTCCTGGCTGCTGCGCCGGCGCACCGGGCTGCGGCTGCGCGATCTCGGCCCCCTGCGGGCGGCCCGCCGCGAGGCGCTGCTCGGGCTCGGTCTCGACGACCGGCGCAGCGGCTACCCGCTGCAGATGGTCGTCCGGGCCGCCGACGCCGGCTGGCGGGTGCGCGAGGTCGACGTCCCGTACCTGCCCCGGACGGGACGGTCCAAGGTCACGGGCACGTGGAAGGGCACGTGGCAGGCGGTCCACGACATGCGCAAGGTGCTGGACGAACCGGCACCGGCGGGCGGGGGCCGCCCGTGAACACGCCCCTCGTCACCACACCGCCCGTGAACACGCCCCTCGTCACCACACCGCCCGTGACCACGTCCCTCGCCGCCTCACCCCTCGTCACCCCGTCCCTCGTCACCACCCTGCTCGTCATCGCGAAGGAGCCCCGGCCCGGCCGGGTGAAGACCCGGCTCACTCCCCCGTTCACCCCCGAGGAGGCGGCCGCGCTCGCCGAGGCCGCGCTCGCCGACACGCTCTCGGCCGCTGCCCGCGTCCCCGCGGACCGGCACGTCCTCGTGCTCGACGGGCGGCCGGGCCCGTGGCTGCCGCCGGGCTTCGAGGTCGTCCCCCAGGCGGGCGGCGGGCTCGACGTGCGCCTGGCCGCCGCGTTCGCCGGTTGTCCGGGGCCGGCCCTGCTCATCGGCATGGACACCCCGCAGGTGACGCCGGAGCTCCTGGCCCCCGCCCTGCGCCGGGACGCGTACGACGCCTGGTTCGGGTCGGCCGCCGACGGGGGTTTCTGGGCCCTCGGCCTCGCCCGTCCCGACCCTTCCCTCCTGCTCGGCGTCCCCATGTCCACGCCCCAGACGGGCGCCGTCCAGTACGCCCGGCTGCGGGCGGCCGGGCTGCGCGTCGGCACCCTGCCCGTCCTGCGGGACGTGGACACCGCGTCGGACGCCCGGCAGGTGGCGGCCGCCGCGCCGGGGACCCGTTTCGCGGCCCGGTACGACGAACTGACCGCCGCGACCACGGGAGCGGGCCGTTGACCACGACCACGGCATGGCGGGCCGGCCCGTACGACTGCGCCCTGCGCACCGGCAGGGGTCCGCTCTTCCTGCGCCGGCACGACGGCTGGCTCCTGCCCCTGGAGATCGAGCGCTGGTGCACGGCACCCGACAGTGCCGACCGCTCCGTGCTCGACCGCTGCCGGGACACCGTCCTCGACATCGGCTGCGGACCGGGGCGGCTCGTCGCCGCGCTGGCCGCCGAGGGCCGGCGCGCCCTGGGCATCGACATCAGCCCCGAGGCCGTCGCCCGGACCCTGCGGCTCGGCGGGTCGGCCCTGTGCCGGTCGGTCTTCGAACCGCTGCCCGCCGAGGGGCGCTGGGACACGGCGCTGCTGATCGACGGGAACGTGGGGATCGGCGGCGACCCGGCCGCCCTGCTGCGCCGGCTCCGCCAGGTCGTGTCGCCTTCCGGGTGCCTCCTCGCGGAATGTGCGCCCGTGGACGTCGACGAGTGCTGCGAGGTACGGGTCGACGACGGCCGGGGCGGGCGCGGGGCGCCGTTCCCGTGGGCCCGGGTCGGCGCCCGGGCCCTGTCCGCGCACGCGCGAAGCGCGGGGTGGCACGTCTCCGAACGGTGGTCCGTGGAGGGGCGTACGTTCCTGTCGCTCGTCCCTCAGTCGTCGGCCGTCGCCCGCCCCTGACGGCGCTCCCGCCACCGCTGTACGGCGATCGACGCGCCCGTCACCACGGTCACGGCCGCCAGGACGATCGCGAGATTCCGCCCGTACGGGAGGGGCAGCGCCGAGGGGTTGGGCGGCGCTCCCGGCCGTAGGAGGAGGGGGAGCGCCACCAGGACCACGCTCCCCGCGACCAGCAGCGCCCCCCGCAGCAGGCCCCGTCGGCGCCGTCCCACGAGCAGCAGGCCCACGGCCAGGACGAGGGGGGCGAGGATCCCGTCGTGCAGGACGAGCGCACCCGCCAGCCACACGAACACACCGAGCGGATCCGGCTGGTCCACCACCAGCCACGTTCCGAGCCCCACGAGGGCGACGCCCAGCGCCCCGAGTCCGTACCGCAGCACGCTCACCGTCCTCACAGCACCTCCAGCCTGTGCACCCATTTGGTCTGCAGGACCCCGGGCCGGCCGGGGGCGATGATCCGCGCCGGGAAACCGTGATCGAGCGTGAGCGGCTGCCCGTTGAGGGTGAGGGCGAGGAGGGTGAGCGGATCGTCCGCGTACTCCGCGCCCATCTCCATCACCCGGTAGGCCCCGCTCACCTCCAGCGAGGTCACCCGCACGGCGTCCCGGCCCGGCCGTCCGCCGGCCCGCTCGATCAGGTCCCGGAGGCGTACCCCGCCCCAGTCGGCGTCGACGCTCCAGCCTTCGACACAGGCGATCGGCAGCCGGGATCCGGCTCGGGGCATCGCTCTCAGGGCGTCGAGAGCGAGGACGTACGGGCGGGGTCCGGCGACGTCCAGACGCCAGCCCGCCAGATCGTGTGCCGTCACGCCGGCCGCGGCGGCGGTCCGGTTCACGGGCAGCCCCTGCGGGCCGTGGTCGGGGTGCCGGGGCGCGAGCAGGTCGAAGGCCTTCAGCGGGGTGAAGGCCTGACCGACCGTCGTCAGCGTCACCACACCGACGGCACCGCCCGTGGCGAGGAGCAGCGAGCGCCGGTCGACGGCGTCCTCGGCCGGCAGGGTTCGGGTACCCGCCGAGCGCCGGCCCCAGTGGTCCCTGATCTCGGGGGCCTTGACGGCGATGTGCAGCAGGATCGAGCCGGTCGCCACCCAGGCGACGGCGAAGTGGACGGGGACGAAGGAGAACGGCCACGGGTACCACTCGACGATGTTGAGCAGCCCCGTCAGCACCTCGAAGACGGCCGCGGCCACGAGGACCGCGACGGACAGCCGTTCGAGGGCGTGCCGCACGGACCGCACCGGCGGCCACACGAACAACCGCGGGTACACCGCCCACAGTTTGACGAGCAGCAGCACGAGCGCCGCAAGGCCCGTGGCGACGTGGAGGCCCTGGGTGAACGCATAGCCCCACACCGGCCGGGCGGGCAGCCGGTCGGCGAGCCAGTCCGGCGGCTGTTGGAGGTAGTGGCTGACGAGCCCGGTGACGAGGCAGACGGCGAAGGCCGCGCCGAGCCACCGGCCGACGGCCGTCGCGGTTCTGGCATCGTGGAGGCGCCCGGTGAAGGCGGGCGGCCGGACGGCCGGGGGCCGGAACGCGGGGCGCGGCAGCCGGGGCATGCGGAACGTCATGCCGTCCATGACACCGCCGCGAGCGGCGGCGCGGGCGGTCCGACACCTTACGAAACCCGAACGTCCCGCCGGGTCGCCTCCGCCCCCGTCGTGCGGACGGTCCGCCACCTTACGAAATCCGAACGCCCCGCCGGGTCTCCTCCACCTCTGCCGTGCGCGCTGCCAGTCTGCGCTCATGACCCGCGACCGCCGTCCCCCGCTTCCCGTCCTCGTCACCACGCTTCTGCTGTCGCTCCTGACCGCGTCGCTGGTCCTCCTGCTCCGCGCCGCGCACGGGACCGCTTTCCTCGCCTGGTACGCGGGCGCGTGGGCGGTGTTCGCGGCGGCCGCGGTCGCCCTGCGTCGTGTCCCCCGCCGGCACGTCGTCCCTCTCGTCCTCGCCGGGGCGGTCGCGGTGACGGCGACGGGCCTGGTGGCGGCCCCGCGGACGAGCACGGACTCCTACCGGTACGCGTGGGACGGCCGGGTGCAGGCAGCCGGCGTCTCGCCGTACGATCACGCGCCCGCGGACCCGGCGCTCGCCGGACTCCGGGACGACTGGCTCTTTCCCCGCGCCGCGGTGTGCGGGCGGGACGGCGCCGCCCTCGCGCCGCTGGGCGACGGCCGGTGCACCCGGATCAACAGGCCTGCCGTGCACACGATCTACCCTCCGGTGGCCGAGGGCTGGTTCCTCCTCGTCCACGCCCTGTCGCCGGAGGGCGTCCGCCACAAGGGGCTCCAGGTGGGTTCGGCCGTTCTCGCCCTGGCCGTCAGCGGTCTCCTGCTCGGCGTTCTGCGCCGGCGGGGGGATCCGCGCCTGGCCGCCCTGTGGGCGTGGTGCCCGGCGGTCCCCGTCGAGGCGGTCGACAACGCCCACGTCGACGTCCTGGCCGTGCTCCTGTCGGTCGGTGCGCTCGCGATGGTGGCACGCCGCCGGCGCGTCACGGGCGGGGTGCTGCTCGGTCTGGCCGTCGCCGCGAAGCTGCTGCCCGCCGTGCTCCTGCCCGGCGCTCTGTCCGGAATCCGGCGGCCCCGTACGATCGCGGCCGTGGCGCTGACGGCCGCGGCGACGGTGGCGCTGACGTACCTGCCGTACGTCCTCCTCTCCGACGGTTCGGTCATGGGCTACCTGAGCGGATACGCCCGGGAGGAGGGCTACGACGACGCGGGTGCGGGCGGCCGCTACGCCCTGCTCCGCCTCGTACTGCCCGACGCGTGGGCGCTGCCCGCGGCGCTGCTCGGCATCGCGGCGGTGTCGGCGGCGGTGTGGTGGCGCGGCGACCCCGAACGTCCGTGGCGGGGAGCCCTGTCGACCACGGGCACGGCGTTCCTCCTGCTGACGCCCGGCTACTCCTGGTACGCCCTGCTGCTCGTCGCCCTCGTCGCCCTGGACGGTCGCCGGGAGTGGCTCGGTGTCGCCCTGGCCGGTGCGGTGGCGTACCTCGCCGGCCCGGTCATCGGCACCGTGGGGGTGACCGCCGCGTACGGGGCGGCGGGAGGCGTGGTCTGCGTGACGGGGTGGGCGCGGCGGTGGAGCGCCGGTCGATCCGCGGGGACGCGGCAGGACGTGACCACCCAGGACGTGGCCGGCCGGGTCGAGGCGCCGGACGCCCCTTCCTCGCCTGCTTCGTCTCCGGCCCCGTCGCCGTCGCAGAGGCGGCTCAGCCCCTGATCACTTGGAGGGGGCGGGCCGGTGGCCGGGAGCGCGCGGGGCGCTCCGGGGCGCCGACCGGCCGGCGGCTCGCTCAGTGGCGCTCGACCGTGAACGAGCACCAGGCCGTCCAGGCGGAGGCCGTGCCGCCGTCCTTCACGCGGACGCGCCAGCGGTAGGCGCCGTCGTTCAGCGTGCCGGCGGGCAGCTGGAGTGCGGCGTCGTGGCTGGTGTCGCTGGTGAGCTGCCGGTGCAGGACGGGCTGTCCGGCGGCGGTGTCGACCTCGAAGGCCACCTTGCGGCGCGGGCCCGGCCGAGCGGGCTCGACGGTGCCGGGCGGAGCGACCGATTCCAGGGTGGCGGCCAGGGACGGGGTGCCGGTGGTGACGACCGGGTCGCCGGCCGGTCCGCCGCAGAACTGGAAGCCGGAGTACGAACCGTTCGAGATCCGCGGCGGCGGCGGCGAGGGCCAGCGGGTCCACGTCGAGGTCGACACGGGCGGTGCGGGCGCCGGGCACGTTCTCGCCGCCTGGGTGATGCTCCTGTGAGGATTCCCCGGCGTTCGCACTGGTGGCGACCGGGAAGCCGACCCCGTGTGCCTCCTTCGGAGCAACATCGGGCCCGGATGGCGGTCTTCCCGTGGACTCCGCGTGCCGGCGGGCGCTCGCGCCCCTAGCGTGTCGGTCGTACGGAAGTGACGTGCAGCCAGGCGTGCCGTGGGACCGGAAAGCTCCTGACGCGTGGGCGTCGGCACGGGCAGCGGTGGAGACCGTCCCGACCGCCCGGGGCGCGCCTTCCCCCTCACCCGCACCCTCCGGGAGTTCGGCATGTCCCGTATCACCATCAACGGCGTGACGGTGGACCCGCTGGCCCAGGCCGAGGAGCTGGCCACCGCCTCGCTGGTGTCAGAGGACGCCTCCGCGTCCAACTACGTTCTCGTCCAGACCACGCACCCGCCCACCGCCGAGGAGAAGGAAGAGCTCTCGGCACTCGGGGTGGCGATCCAGGAATACGTTCCGGACGACACCTATCTGTGCGGCTTCCGGTCCACGGAACTGGACGCGGTACGCGCCCTGCCCTTCGTGGCCTGGGCTGACGTGTACTTCAAGGGCTTCAAGATCGCCCAGTCGCTCCGGTCGAACCGTCTGCGCCCGGGGATCGCCGTGCTGGCCGACCCCATGGAGGAGGCGGTGGGTCCCCGGCCGCGGACCGTCGACGTCGTGCTGCACGAGGACGTCGAGGTGAGCGCGGACGGGCTACGGGACCGGATCGCCGCGGCAGCCGGTGTCAGCCCCGGCGACGTACGCCCCGAGGGCGACAAGGTGCGCATGACGGTCCGCGAGGAGGACCTGGCCGCTCTGGCTTCGCTCGACGAGGTGAAGGAGATCGAGGAGGTTCCCGAGAGGGTGCTGTACAACACCGTCGCGGGGAACATCATGCACGCCCATGTGTCCTTCAACGGCACGAAGTTCCGGGGCGAGGGCCAGATCGTGTGCGTCGCCGACACCGGGTTCGACAAGGGGTCCACCACCAATGTGCACCCGGCCTTCACCGGCCGGGTCAAGCGTCTGGTCGCCCTGGGCCGTACGAGCCCCGCGCGGACGGACGACCCCGACGGGCACGGCACCCATGTGGCGGGCTCGGTCCTCGGCGACGGCACGTCGGCGACGATGGGCGGCGCCATCACCGGCACGGCTCCCGAGGCGAGGCTGGTCCTGCAGTCCGTGCTGGCCGACGACGGCTCGCTGTCCGGCATCCCGGCGAACCTGCGCGACCTGTTCGAGCCGCCCTTCCTGGAGGACGGGGTGCGCATCCACACGAACTCGTGGGGTCCGGTCACCCCGGGCCTCCCGTACAACCAGAGTGCGCGCGAGGCCGATCAGTTCGTCTGGGACAACAAGGACTTCGTCATCTGCTTCGCCGCGGGCAACGACGGCACGGACCGCGACGGTGACGGCCGGGTCAACCTGAGGGCCGTCAGCGGGGAGACCGGCGCCAAGAACATCATCACCGTCGGCGCCAGCGAGGGCGACCGCCCCGAGATCCCCCACACCTACGACGAACTGAGGCCGCTCTCGTACCCCGTCCCGCCGATCCGGGGCGACAGGATGGCGGACAACCCCGCCGGGATGGCTGCCTTCAGCAGCCGCGGCCCCACCCAGGAAGGGCGGATCAAGCCCGATGTCGTCGCTCCCGGCACGGCGATCCTCTCGACGCGCTCGCGCCTCGCGTCCGACAACGGTCTCTTCGGCGTCTCCACGGACCCCGCGTTCATGTTCGACAGCGGCACCAGCATGGCCACCCCGCTGGTCGCCGGCTGTGTGGCGGTCCTGCGCGAGACGCTGGTGAAGAACGGGACGCCCAAGCCCAGCGCGGCGCTCGTCAAGGCCATGCTGATCAACGGTGCCGACGAACTGAAGGGTCAGTACGTCCCCAGCGAGACGGGCTCCTCCCCCAACAACAACTCCGGCTTCGGCCTCGTCAACCTCCAGCAGGCCGTCGTCCTGCCGACCGACGCCGGCCGGGCGGGCTTCACCGACGCCAAGGAGCTGGAGCAGGGAGAAGAGCGTGCGTTCCTCATCACGGTCCCGGAAGGGGCGACCCGCCTGAAGGTCACCCTCGTCTGGACGGACCCCCCTGGCAAGGCCCTGCAGAACGACCTCGACCTGATCGTCCGGGCGGGCGGCCAGGAACGCCACGGCAACATGGGCACGGATCCCGGCTTCGACCGTGTCAACAACGTCGAGCAGGTCGACTGGCGGGGCGTCCCGGCCGGGGAGGCCGAGGTCGTCGTCCGCGCCTTCCGGATCACCCAGTTCGCCCAGCCGTACGCCGTCGCCTGGCGCGTCTTCTGACCGATACGACCGGGGTCCCGGCCCGTTCCGGCCGGGACCTCGGTCACGGGCCGGGGCGGAGGCCACACCCGTCGACGGCCGGCCCGAGACCGTCCGGCCCCCGCTCCTGCCCCTCTGCCACCATGGGGCGGTGAGCGACACAGAGGCGGGAAAGGACCCCGGACGTGCGGATTCCGGCGCGCGGGGGCGGCGTCGGCGGGATCCCGAGTGGACATACGCGGCGCTGCTCGACGCGCTGCTCCAGCTGATCGCGGAGAGCGGCCGGGAGCCCACCAGGAAGGCGATCGCGGAACGGGCGGGAGTGTCCGAGCGGACGGTCTTCGTGCACTTCGCCGACCGCGAGGCACTGTACGTGGCGGCTGCGCGGCGGCAGGCCGAGCGGTGGCGCGCCCACGCGGAACCGGTACCGCCCGCGTGGGAGACGGCGCGCAAGGCGGGGGCGCTCGTGGCACAGCGCGGCCGGATGTACGAGGTGATGACGCCGATCCGCAGGATCGGGCTCGGTCTGGAACCGGATTCGCCGGGCCTGCGCGGGGTGATGGCGGAGGGCGACGCCTGGTTCCGGGCGGACCTCGCCGGGGTGTTCGCGCCGGAGCTGGGGCGGGTCCCGGAGGCCGAAGGGCCCGGAGGGCTGCTCGACGCGCTGGAGGCCTCCTCGTCCTGGGCGGCCTGGGACCATCTGCGGTCCCGCCGGGGGCTCGACGAGACCGCTGCCCGGGCGGCGATCGAGCGCACGCTGCGGGCGCTCCTGAACGTCGTGCCGCGCACCCCTTGACTCGTATTGCAGTCCGACTGCAATAGTGGGCGTCCTCACCGAGAGCCGAGAAGGACGTGACCCTGCCATGACTCCGATGAACCGGCGCGGCTTCGTCGCGGCCGCCGCCGCGATGGGCGCCGCGGCCGCCTCCGTCTCCCTGAACCCGCAGACCGCCCAGGCGCTCGCCGGACACGGACACCCGCCCCAGGAGATGCGGACGCCCACGCGGACCGACGGGCTCCCGTACGAGGACGGGACCGACTTCACCGACGCGGACCGCGGGTTCATCGCCGCGTTCACCGGCGGACCGATCCCCACCTCCGCCGGGAAGACCGCCTGGGACCCCGACGCCTACCGCTTCCTCGCCGACGCGCAGGACGACCCGGACGGCAAGGGCGGCCCCGACACCGTCGACCCCAGTCTGTGGCGGCAGGCGCGGCTCCTGTCGCGCCAGGGCCTGTACCGGGTCACCGACCGGATCTACCAGGTCAGGGGCCTGGACCTGTCCAACATGACGATCGTCGAGGGCGACACCGGCATCATCGTCATCGACCCGCTCATCTCCGCCGAGACCGCCGCCGCGGCCCTGCGGCTCTACCGCGAGCACCGCGGCGACCGCGCGGTCCGGGCGATGATCTACACCCATCCGCACGTCGACCACTTCGGCGGCTGCCGGGGCGTGCTGCCGCAGGGCGCCGGGGACGTGCCCGTCCTCGCTCCGAAGGGCTTCATGGAGCACGCGGTCAGCGAGAACGTGTACGTCGGCACCGCGATGGCGCGCCGCGCCGCCTACATGTACGGCTCCACGCTGCCCAAGAACGCGGGCGCGCAGGTCGGCTGCGGGCTCGGCCTCACGGTCTCGCTCGGCACCGTCGGACTCATCGCCCCCACCCGGTACATCGGCAGCACGGGAGAGGAGGTCGTCCTCGACGGGGTGCGGATCCGGTTCCAGATGACCCCGGGGACCGAGTGCCAGGAGGAGATGAACTTCCTCTTCCCCGACCTGCGCGCGGTGTGCATGGCGGAGAACGCCACCCACACCATGCACAACGTCCTCACCCTGCGCGGCGCCCAGGTGCGCGACGCCCACGCGTGGGCCGGCTACCTCACCGAGTCGATCGGTCTCTACGAAGGCACCGCCGACGTCGCCTTCGCCTCGCACCACTGGCCCACCTGGGGCAACGACGCCATCGTCGACCTCCTCACCCACCAGCGGGACCTGTACGGCTACCTGCACGACCAGACCGTCCGGCTGATCAACCGGGGCATGACCGGCACCGAGATCGCGGAGACCTTCCGGCTCCCGCCCCAGCTCGAAGGCGTCTGGGCCGATCGCGGCTACTACGGCTCGCTGAGCCACAACGTCAAGGCGGTCTACCAGCGGTACATGGGCTGGTTCGACGGCAACCCGGCCCACCTCTGGGAGCACCCGCCCGTCGAGGAGGCCCGCCTCTGGGTGGAGTCCCTGGGCGGCCAGGCCGCGGTCCGCGCCCGCGCCCGGCACTACGCCGACCGGGGCGAGCTGCGCTTCGCCGTCACCCTGCTCAACCACGCCGTCTTCAACGACCCCGGGGACGAGCGGGCCCGGCGACAGCTCGCCGCGCTCTACACCCGTCTGGGGCAGGCCGTCGAGAACGCCGTCTGGCGGAACTTCTACCTCACCGGGGCCCAGGAACTCCTCCACGGCATCACGCCGCACGCCACCGCCACCCTCGGCCCCGACATGTACCTGGCCCTCACCGTCGGCCAGATCATCGACAGCCTCGCCGTCCGCGTCGACGGCCCGAAGGCCTGGTCCCTGCGGATCTCCATGGACTGGCACATCGGCGCCGACCACTGGCACCTGCGCCTCGCCAACGGCCTGCTCACCTGGACCGCGGACACCCGCCCCGCCCCCGACGCGGACCTGACCCTGACGATGACGAAGCCCCAGCTCATCGCCCTCCTCGCCGGAAAGGGCACCGACGGCATCACCATGACCGGTGACCGCTCGCTCCTGCCCCGACTGCTCGCGGTCCTCGACACCCCCGAGCCGGAGTTCCCGATCGTGACCCCGTGAACGGATCGGCACCGCACGGCCGTTCGCGGCAGTCGACGCCGAAGCCTGTCCGGCCGGCGGCCGGGGGATCTACCCTCTCCCCCATGCGACCTCCGCTGCTGCACCGGCGCTGTCCCGAACTGGCCGACTCGCTGCCCTTCCTCCGACTGGGCGAGGCCCCCACGCCGGTTCGGCAGCTGCCCGGCCTCGGCACGCGCTCCGAGCTGTGGGCCAAGGACGAGAGCGGATACGGCGACGGCGGCTGGGGCGGCAACAAGGTCCGCAAGCTGGAGTGGCTTCTGCCGGAAGCCCGGCGGCGCGGCGCGCGGACCATCCTCACGGTCGGCGGCCTCGGCACCAACTGGGGCCTCGCCACCGCCCGGTACGCGCGGGAGTCGGGGCTCGGGGTGGCCCTGGCCCTGATCGACCATCCGGTCGACGAGCACGTGCGGGCCCAGCTGGAACGGTTGCGCGCCTCCGGCGCGACGCTGCACTTCCCGCACACCAAGGCGAGGCTGATCCTGGCCGCGCCCTGGCTCTTCGCCCGGCACTCCCACGGCCTCACTCCGCCGTACTACCTCCCGGCGGGCGGCTCCTCGCCGCTGGGCACGCTCGGCGCCGTCGAGATCGCCCTGGAGCTGGGCGCACAGGTCGAGGCCGGGGAGCTGCCGGAGCCGGCGTGGCTCGTCACCGCCGTCGGATCCGGCGGCACCGCCGCGGGGCTCGCCCTCGGACTGCGGCTCGCCGGGCTGCGCACCCGTGTCCTCGGCGTCGTCGTCAACGACACCCTGCGGCTGGACTCCGCCGCCCTCCTCCGGCTGGCCCGCCGCTCCACGGCCCTGATCCGGGCCCGGGGTGCCGATCTGGACGACGCCGGGCCCGCCCCCGACGCGATCCGCATCGAGACGGCCTGGCTGGGGGACGGCTACGCGCACCCCACCACCGCCGGCGACCGCGCCCTCGCCCGCGCCTCGGCGCAGGCCGGCCTGCCCCTGGAACGCACCTACACCGCCAAGGCGCTCGCGGCCCTGCTCGACCTGGACGCGGCCGGCCGC
>NZ_MWIG01000415.1:0-3902 GCF_002156145.1 Streptomyces sp. NRRL B-24572
CGTCGAGAAGGGCACCGCCGACCCCGAGGAGCTCGCCGCCATCACGGCGGTGCCCTTCTCGACGCGGAGAAGGTTGGCGGGGGTGCTCACGTGGGTGACTCCTCTTGACGAGTCTTACTGAGGCGGGTTGCCGTGCTTGCGGGACGGCAGGTCGGCGTGCTTGGTGCGGAGCATCGCGAGGGACCTGATGAGCACCTGGCGGGTGTCGGCGGGGTCGATGACGTCGTCGACCAGGCCGCGCTCCGCCGCGTAGTACGGGTGCATCAGCTCGGCCTTGTACTCCTTGACCATGCGGGCCCGCATGGCCTCGGGGTCCTCGGCCTCCGCGATCTGCTTGCGGAAGATGACGTTGGCGGCGCCTTCGGCGCCCATGACCGCGATTTCGTTGGTGGGCCAGGCGTACGTCAGGTCGGCGCCGATGGACTGGGAGTCCATCACGATGTAGGCGCCGCCGTAGGCCTTGCGCAGGATCAGGGAGATCCGGGGCACGGTCGCGTTGCAGTACGCGTACAGCAGCTTCGCGCCGTGCCTGATGATTCCACCGTGCTCCTGGTCGACGCCGGGCAGGAAGCCGGGTACGTCCAGAAGGGTGATGATCGGAATGTTGAAGGCGTCGCACATCTGGACGAAGCGCGCGGCCTTCTCGGAGGCCTCGATGTCGAGGACGCCGGCGAGCGACTGGGGCTGGTTGGCGACGATGCCGACGACCTGGCCGTCGAGCCGGGCCAGGGCGCAGATGATGTTGCGGGCCCAGCGCTCGTGGATCTCCAGGTAGTCGCCCTCGTCGACGAGCTCCTCGATGACCTTGTGCATGTCGTACGGGCGGTTGCCGTCGGCGGGCACGAGGTCGAGGAGGACGTCGGAGCGGCGGTCGGCCGGGTCCTCGGAGGCGACGGTCGGCGGGTTCTCGCGGTTGTTCTGCGGGAGCATCGACAGGAGGTAGCGGACCTCCGCGATGCAGGTCTCCTCGTCGTCGTACGCGAAGTGCGCGACGCCCGAGGTCTCGGCGTGCACGTCGGCGCCGCCGAGGCCGTTCTGGGTGATCTCCTCGCCGGTGACCGCCTTGACGACGTCCGGGCCGGTGATGAACATCTGCGAGGTCTCGCGGACCATGAACACGAAGTCCGTGAGGGCGGGGCTGTACGCGGCGCCGCCGGCGCACGGGCCGAGCATCACCGAGATCTGCGGGATGACGCCCGAGGCCTTGGTGTTGCGCTGGAAGATGCCGCCGTAGCCGGCGAGGGCGGAGACGCCCTCCTGGATCCGGGCGCCGGCGCCGTCGTTCAGGGAGACCAGCGGCGCACCGGCCGCGATGGCCATGTCCATGATCTTGTGGATCTTGGTGGCGTGGGCCTCGCCGAGGGCGCCGCCGAAGATCCGGAAGTCGTGCGCGTAGACGAAGACCGTGCGGCCCTCGACCGTGCCCCAGCCGGTGACGACACCGTCGGTGTACGGCTTCTTGGCCTCCAGGCCGAAGCCCTGCGCGCGGTGCCGGCGCAGCTGCTCGACCTCGTTGAAGGAACCAGGGTCGAGCAGCAGCTCGATGCGCTCGCGCGCGGTCAGCTTGCCCTTGGCGTGCTGGGCCTCGGTGGCCCGCTCGCTCGGTCCGGCCATCGCCTGCTCGCGCAGGACGTGCAGCTCGGCCACTCGGCCACGGGCGTCAGCGGGCTCGCTCGGGATCTGGTCCACAACGGTCATGTACCGACCCTACGAAGTCACACAAGAAAACCCCGCCGTCGACTCCGTACAGTCTCGCGTGTCGAATCCTGGTGGGGCTGGACAGAACCCTCGCCCCTCCAGCCCGAGTCAACAGCCAGACACCCCGAGTATTTGTCAGGTTCCGACATAGACCTAGAGGAGAACCTCGCAACCGTGGGTCGCACCCCCGGTACCCGGGGTGATCCGCAGCCGCAGCTCGGAGCCGGTGGCGAGGACCTCCACCGAGGGGTCGTGGCCGACCACGCCGCGGACCGGACGGTTCCACACCAGCTCGAACGACTGCCCCGTGCGGAGCGGCTCGGAGACCCTCAGATCGAGGACGGAGCGGCGGCGCCGGACGAGGACGCTCGCGGGCGCGGTGACCGTGAGGGGGCCCACCGTACCGGCCTGCCAGAGGTTCGCCGCGGTCAGTCCGAGGGACGGGACGGCGACCGCCTGCCGCTCGGCGGTGTTGTCGAGAACGTGCAGCCAGCCGGGGTCCGCGGCGCGGGCCGCGAGCGTACGCGGGGAGGCGCCCGGCATCAGGAGGTACGCGTACGAGGCGGCGACCGGGTCGGTGCCGTGGTCGAGCCAGAGGGTCTGGTACCTGCGGGTCCTGCGCTCGGTGGAGCTGGTGGTGTTGATGTCGCTCCAGGCGCCGGTGCGGTCCTCGCGGAGGGTACGGAGGTTCCCGGCGCCCTCCGGGAAGACCCAGCCGCCGTGTCCCTCCAGGTGTGCCCAGCCCTCGCCGGTGGTGAGGACCTGGGTGCCCGCTTCCCCCAGGAGCCGGTTGTCGACGACCGTCTCGACCGGCACGCCGTCGGTCGCGGTGATCCCGGCGCCCAGGCAGATGACCGCGTCCGCCGCGCAGAACCAGGACTTGCGGGCCTCCAGGGTGGAGCCGAGGCCCTTGAGGTGCTGGCCGACGGCCGCGTACTCGCCGTCCGTGGCGCCGCCGACCCAGCGGACCGCCGGCCGGGACGCGCCCCACTCGCCGCCCGCCCGGTCGGCGAGGCGCTTGGTGGAGACGGTGGTGCCGGGCAGGCGGTACGGGTCGACGGTGGGCCAGAACCAGTCGGTGTACTGGTCGCCGAGGTCCGGGGTCCACCAGGAGAGCATCCCGGCGCCGGTGTGCCAGCCGCGCGGGTTCTCGCCGTTGCCGCACTCGTAGTACGCGATCCGGTTCGAGGCCATCGCGATGTTCGCGGCCCAGCCGGGGCGGCGGTGGACGGCCCGGTCCATGGCGGCGAAGAGCCGGTGGCCGGTCGGTTCGGGTGCGGCGGGGAGCGGGGACGCGGCCACGGCGTGCAGCCGGGCGAGGTCGGCGACGCCGAACTGGCGGGCGGCGAGGACGGGGGAGACCGTGTCGCGCTCGATCCAGCCCTTCACGCGCGCGTGCCACCGGTCCCGCTCGGCGGCGGAGGCCCCGCCCGCGAGGAGGGCGATGGCCGCGATGACGCCCTGGCCGTGGAAGTGGTCGGAGCGCATGATCCGGCGGTCGTCGTTCTTGAGGTAGCCGCGGCTGATGGCGCGCCCGTTGACGCTGTCCATCATCAGTCCGTCGTAGAGGAAGGGCGCGTACGCCTTCTCGACGCTGTCCAGGACGATCTGGCGGTTCGGGTCGGTGACGGCCCAGGTGGACCCGGCGAGGAGCGAGAACAGCTTGCCGAGGCCGTCGAGCATGACCTGCCCGTAGGTGCCGGAGTAGGCGACCCAGGTGTGCTGGACGAAGGAGCCGTCGGCGTAGAGGCCGTCGCCCTGGGTGACGTACGGGAAGACGGGCGAGAGGGCGTCGCGGGCGAGGGCGATCTTGGCGGGGTTCGCGCCGAGGACCCCGCGCAGCGCCACCGAGCGGCACAGGTCGACGCGATTGGCGCCGGTGGAGGTGCCGCTGTACTGCGCGAGGGCCGAGTCGGGCACGAAGTGGTCGACGGCGGCGCAGGCGGCGGCGATGCGCTCGGCGCCGAGGCGGGGGTGGAGGGCGGCGACGATGTCCATGAGGAGGCGGGGGCTGCCGATCTGCCATTCCCACCAGTTGCCGGGGCGCGGGGCCCCCGCCCTGTAGACGGTGGCGGAGAGGTGGTCGAGGCCGCGCAGCACGTCGGCGAGCAGGCTCTCGTCGCCGGTGAGTCCGGTGCCGGGCTGTATGTACGCCTGGGTCATGGTCCACAGGCGGCTGTAGCTCTGGGTGACGCCGGCCGGCG
>NZ_MWIG01000416.1:0-6661 GCF_002156145.1 Streptomyces sp. NRRL B-24572
GGGTTTGGGTGGGGGATTTCCCCGGGCTTTAACTCTTTTACGTCGCGATCCGCCACGACGTGGGGATCCGCGTCGTGGGCCGTTACGACAGGGCCAGTTCGGCCCACACCGTCTTGCGCGGTACGGGCCCGGGCCGCACGCCCCAACTCCGTGCGAGGCCCTCCACGATGAGCAGCCCGCGCCCCGACTCGGCCGCCGTCGGGTGCCCTGCGCGGGGGAGTCGGTCACCGCGCGTATCGGTGACTTCGATGCGGAGGGTACCCCTGGCGGCGGACATCGCGAGCCGGAAGTCCCGCCCCGGCACACGACCGTGCGTCACGGCGTTCGCGGCGAGCTCGGCGACGACGTGGGCGGCCGGCTCGGCCACGTACTCCAGTTCCCAGGAACGAAGCTGTTCGACGGCGAGGAGGCGGGCGAGGCGGGCGCCGCGCGGGGTTGCGGAGAGCTGGATTCCGAATTGGCGTACGGACGCCATCAGTTGGGTGTGTTCCTCGTTCATGTCACCCAGGGTGGCGAGGCGTGCCTACGCTGCCCATCGAACACGCCCTTACGTACGGTTACTGTCCCGCGTCTGTCCGGCCCTGTCCCGACTGTCCCGCGCGGCGCTCCGGGAAGGGCTCTGCCGAAGGAGGTGGGCACGCATGAGCGTGGACGAGGTGGACGGCACGGGGACAGAGGACGCGGGCTGGGAGGTGGAGCCGGGGGATGAATCGGGCGCGGCGGTGGTCGCGGCGGTCGGCCGCCAGATGAGGCTGTGGCGCGAGTCGAAAGGGCTGAGCGCGGTCGAGTTCGGGGCACTCATCGGTTACGGCGAGGACCTGATCCGCAAGATCGAACGCGGGGTTCGTATTCCGCGCCCGGAGTACCTGGACAAGGTGGACGGCGTGGTGGGTGCCGACGGGCTCATCTCGGCGATGAAGAGGGATGTGGAGGAGGTTCGCTACCCGAAGCAGGTGCGGAGCCTGGCGAAGTTGGAGGCTCGGGCGGTCGAATTCAGCCTTTACTCCAACTCGAACATCCACGGCCTGCTGCAGACCGAGGAGTTCGCGCGTGCGCTGCTCCGCACGTGGCGCCCGGCGTACGGACCGGCGGAGCTGGAGCGATACGTGACGGCACGTGTGCGGCGCACGGAGATCCTGGAAAAGGGACCGGGGCCCGAGTTCAGCTTCATTCAGGAAGAAGCGACGCTGAAGCGGCCGATTGGGGGCAAGATGGTACTTCGCCGTCAGCTTGAACGCCTGCTGGAGGTGGGCGATTTGCCCAATGTCGAGATCCAGGTGATGCCGACCGAGCGCGCCGACCACCCCGGGACGGCCGGTCTGATCGAGATCCTGAAGTTCGGGGACGGTACCGGCGTGGGGCGCAGCGACGGCGACTTCAACGGACGTCCGGTCTCCGACCTCAAACGACTCCGGATCTTGGACCTTCGCTATGGCATCATCCGCTCCAAGGCCCTCACTCCTGCGGAGTCCCGGGACTTCATCGAACAACTGCTGGGAGAGACATGATCGGCAACCCCGAGCTGGACTGGTTCAAGAGCAGCTACAGCAGCAGCAGCAACGGCAACGACTGCGTCGAGGTCGCCACCACCCCCGGCACCGTCCACGTCCGTGACTCCAAGGACATCGCGCGCCCGCACCTCGCCCTCGGCCCCGCCGCCTGGGCCGGGTTCGTGGCGTACGCCTCCGGCGAGTAGGTCCCGCCTGAACCACCGCACGCGCGAGGCGCTCGGCCGGGATGCCCCGGCCGAGCGCCTGTACCGGCTTCTCACCGCCACATGAAGGCGGGCGTCCGGGTCAGCCGGTGACGGGCGCGGTGAGGACGGGGGTGTTGACCACCTTCGCGCAGATCGCGTAGACCTTCAGGGTCCCCGGGTTGGTCGTGTCCGTGTTCGTGGCGAACGCCCACCAGCGCTCTCCGCTGATCGGCTGGGTCGAGTGCAGCAGGTACCGCTCGGCGTGGGAGTTGCCCGCGATCACGCTGGCACCACCACCGGTCCGGGTCTCGCCGGCCGGGCATTCCGCCGCAGCCGCGGCCCTGCCCGGGTAGCCGCCGGAAGCGACGGGGATGGTCACCTCGTTCTCGACGACACGGACGATGTCATCGGCCTGCGCCACAGTGGCCGGCCCCATCACCATCGCCACGGCTGCGGCGGCCAGGAAACACTTCTTCAGCACGAGATGGTCTGCTTTCGCTCGGATGTCAGGGAGGGCGTCGCAGCTCGGTGTGAGCTGCCCCGGATCTATTGCCGAGCCGGAACGGACCTCCGGACGATGTACGCGAAACACCCTCGCCCGGCGGAAGGGATCCACTCCGTCAGCCGACCTGGCCTCGAACCGGCAAGGCCCCGGGACACCCGGCTCGGGCCGCTGCGCATCCCGGCGCTCATCTGGTCGACGGCCCGGTGCGGCAACCGGCGCAAAGTACGGGAACAGCGGGCCCGTACGTCATAGGGTCGGCCTCCCTGGCAGTCGTCCCCCTCCGAAGGAGCGCACGCACATGAAGATCGCCGTACTGGGAACGGGCGAGGTCGGGCGGCGGCTCGCCACGAAGCTGGTCTCCCTCGGACACGAGGTCGCCATGGGGTCCCGTACCGCGGACAACGCCGAGGCCGCCAAGTGGGCCGGGGAGCACGGCGGGACGCACGGGACCTTCGCCGACGCCGCCGGCTCCGCCGAGCTGGTCGTCAACGCGACCGGAGGGCTCGTCTCCCTCGCCGTACTCCAGGCCGCGGGCGCAGAGAACCTGAACGGCAAGGTCCTGGTCGACGTGTCGAACGCGCTGGACTTCTCGGAGGGCTTCCCGCCCAAGGTCGGCCTGCCCGACGGCAGGAGCGTCGCCGAGCAGCTCCAGAGCGCCTTCCCGGAGACGCGCGTCGTCAAGACGCTCAACACCATGACCAACACCGTCATGGTCGAGCCCGGCCGGGTCCCGGGGCACCACAACGTCTTCCTGAGCGGCGACGACGCGGACGCGAAGGCCGTGGTCGCGGAGCTGCTCGCCTCCTTCGGCTGGGCGGCCGACCGGATCATCGACCTCGGCGAGCTGTCGAGCGCCCGCGCCACCGAGCAGCTGCTGCCCCTGTGGCTGCGGCTCTACGGGATGCTCGGCACCGGCGACTTCAACTTCGCCGTCGCGGGAGCCTGATCCCGCAGGTGGTCCAGGAGGCCTTCCGGCTCCGGGTAGGGCTCCTCCCTGGGGAGCAGCCGGCCGGCGGCCTCCAGATCGCCGGCCCGGACCAGACCGTGGACCTCGTGGGCCAGCGCGGTCACGTCGGTGATCGAGACCGTCCACTCGTCCGCGTACCGGCGGGACGCCTCGCCCGCCAGGCCGAGCTGGAGCGAGCGGTGCGGGAGGGGCCGGAGGTGGAGGTCGCGCTCCGGGTCCCACTGGACCCGGGCCGGCGCCTGCCGCAACTGCCGCTTCCAGGAGGCCTGGTCCGTGTGGAAACCGCGCTCGTAGTGGGAGAGGCAGGCGTTCCGCAGGGCCCACTCGAAGCCCTCGCGGGTGATCTCCACGGCGAGGACGGTCTCCTGGCCCTCCTTCTCCCCCCAGCCGCAGCGGTACATCATCCACAGGAACGAGGGCTTGATCCACGTCATCCGGTCCCGCTTCCAGACCGCCGGGAAGCGGCCGTCCCGGGCTGCGGGGACCCCGATCTCGGGCCGGTAGGCCTGGTAGACGGTGATCGTGCGCTCGGTGTGCAGCGCGCGGATCCGGTACTTCGGTTCTTCCATGTGCCTCAGGGTGCGGGGCGGGCGCCGGGCTCGGCCACCGGTTTTCGTGCTGCGACCAACGTCACGGTCTGAACCGCCGAGTACGCCCCTAATGTGGAGGGATGAACGATTCGCCCGGCAGCCCGTTGATCGACGTCGTCGCCACGTACATGCCCCGACTCTCGGAGTTCTCCTTCGAGCCGGGGCTCGTGGCCGCCGTCGACCAGCACGCGGCGGCCGTGTGCGACGCGCTGATCCCGGCCCATCGGGGCCCGGGGGTCCGGACCGTCCGCCGTGAGGACCTCGCCGACTACGTCCTCGGGTTCACCGACTGGCTGACCGAGGCCGACTGGACCGAGCCCGTCGGCCACGACTTCGCGACCCTGCGCCTGACGGCGGTCTGCTGGCTGATCCGGGAGCACGACCTGCTGGACGCGTAGGCCCGCCCTGCATCGGCGGGTCCGTCGGTGGCTCTGCGTGCAGGCCTCGCGCATCGGGGCCGTCGGCGGCTCCGCGTCGGGTCCGTCGGCGGCTCCTCGCCGCGCTTCCCCCCGCCTGCGGTCAGCGTCCCGGCTGCGCCGATGGGGCGGAAACCGGCGTGGTCTCCGTCTCTCCGCCGGCGTGTCCGGTCGCGGGAACGGCGTCCAGGAGGGCCGCCGCAGCCGCCGCCTCGACCGCCGCGCGGCTCTTCCGGGCCGTCCGGAGCGCGTCCCAGGTGAGGATCGTCAGGGCCAGCCAGACGAGGGAGAAGCCCGCCCAGCGCTCCGGCGGCATCTCCTCGTGGAAGTAGACGACCCCGAGGAGGAACTGGAAGGTCGGCGCCAGGTACTGGAGGAGTCCGAGCGTCGACAGCGGTACGCGGATCGCCGCCGCCCCGAAGCAGACGAGGGGCGCCGCCGTGACGATGCCGGTGGCGGCGAGCAGCGCCGTGTGCCCGGCGCCGTGGTGGCCGAAGGCCAGGCCGCCCTGGGTCCCGAGCCAGACGAGGTAGCCGAGGGCGGGCAGGAACTGGACGGCGGTCTCGGCGGCGAGCGACTCCAGGCCGCCGATGTTGACCTTCTTCTTCACCAGGCCGTAGACGGCGAAGGAGAAGGCGAGGGTGAGCGAGATCCACGGCGGCCGCCCGTATCCGATCGCCAGGACGAGCACGGCCGCGACGCCGACGCCGACCGCCGCCCACTGCGCGGGGCGCAGCCGCTCCTTCAGGACGAGGACGCCGAGGGCGATGGTGACGAGCGGGTTGATGAAGTAGCCGAGGGAGGCCTCGACGACGTGGCCCGTGTTCACGGACCAGATGTAGAGGCCCCAGTTCACGGTGATGACGGCGGCGGCGAGGGTGATCAGGCCGAGCTTGCGGGGGCTGCGCACGAGCTCGGGTATCCAGGCCCAGCGGCGCAGCGCGAGCAGCGCGATGCCGACGAAGGCCAGGGACCACACCATCCGGTGGGCGAGGATCTCGATCGCGCCGGCGGGCTTGAGGAGGGGCCAGAAGAGCGGGACCAGCCCCCACATGCCGTAGGCGCCGATCCCGTAGAGCAGTCCCGCTCGTCCCTCGTTCTTCTCCGTCTTCACCGGACCTCCCGCCCTGTGCGCCGCGCCTGTCCCGTCGAAGGTAGCGCCGCACGGGGCGGGATGTCATGCCCGTATCGCCATACGGTCATGACGACGTCAGGAGGCGGCGAGCGCCTCCCTGATCGACTCGGCGATCGGGGTGGTCGGGCGGCCGATCAGCCGGGCCAGGTCGCCGGTCCGCAGGGCGAGCGCGCCGAGCGCGACGGCCCGGTCGACGTCGACGAGGATCTCGGCGAAGGGGCCCGGGACCCCGGCGCCGGTGAGGATCTCCAGGTGGGTCGCGGCGGGGACGTCGCTGTACGCGATCTCCCGGCCGGTCTGCGCGGCGACCTCGGCCGCGTACTCGGCGAGGGACCAGGCGGTGTCGCCGCTCAGCTCGTACGCCTTGCCCAGGTGCTCCTCGGCCGGGCCGGTCAGGACGGCGGCCGCGGCGGCGGCGTAGTCGGCGCGGGCGGCGGAGGCGATCCGGCCCTCGCCGGCGCTGGCGACGACGGCGCCGTGGGCCAGGACCGGGGCGAGGTTCGCGGTGTAGTTCTCGGAGTACCAGCCGTTGCGGAGGAAGGTGTACGGCAGGCCGGACGCGAGGATCAGCTCCTCGGTCGCCTTGTGCTCGTCGGCGAGCGTGAAGTCGGCCGCCGGGCCGCCGAGGATGCCGGTGTACGCGAGCTGGGCCACGCCGGCGGCCTTGGCCGCGTCGATCACGGCGCGGTGCTGGGCGACGCGCTGCCCGACCTCGCTGCCGGAGATCAGCAGCACCCGGTCACCGGCCTCGAAGGCCTCCGCCAGGGTCTCCGGTCGGCTGTAGTCGGCGATCCGCAGCTCGACACCGCGCTCGGCGAGGTCGGCGGCCTTCGCCTTGTCGCGGACGACGGCGACGACGGACTCGGCGGGGACGGCGGACGCGCCGGAGAGGAGGGCGTCGACGACGAGACGGCCGAGCTGTCCGGTGGCTCCGGTGACGACGATGCTCATGGTGCTTCCTTCTTCCCGTGGGGTGCGGTGGGGCGATGGGCTCACCCGATGCACTCACCGTACGGCGGGCGCTAACCTTTCGTAAGTACCCACTTTGAAGTAAGGTACTGGTATGGGAGTAAGCAAGCCGCCGAACGTGAACGAGCCGATGTGCCCCTCGCGCCTCGTCCTGGAGCACGTCACCAGCCGCTGGGGCGTCCTCGTCCTCGCGGCCCTCCTGGAGCGCTCGTACCGCTTCAGCGAGCTGCGCCGCACGATCGGCGGCGTCAGCGAGAAGATGCTGGCCCAGACCCTCCAGACCCTGGAGCGCGACGGCTTCGTCCACCGCGACGCCAAGCCCGTCATCCCGCCCCGCGTCGACTACAGCCTCACCCCCCTCGGCGAGGGGGGTGAGGCTGTAG
>NZ_MWIG01000417.1:0-11025 GCF_002156145.1 Streptomyces sp. NRRL B-24572
AGCAGGAGGGGCGCGCACCCACCTCGGTGGAGGTGGTGTCGATCGTCGAGGTGCACTGCCGTTACGGGGTGTCCCCGGGGGCCACGGACAACGCGAACCGCCCCGTTCCGGGTACGACCGTGCTGGTTCCGGTCGAGGAGGCGGACGGGTGGGCGAGGGCCAGGCCGGGCGTGAGCTTCGCGGGCTATCTGGTGACCGCCCGGCCTGGCCCTCGCCCACCCGTCCGCCTCCTCGACCGGAACCAGCACGGTCGTACCCGGAACGGGGCGGTTCGCGTTGTCCGTGGCCCCCGGGGACACCCCGTAACGGCAGTGCACCTCGACGATCGACACCACCTCCACCGAGGTGGGTGCGCGCCCCTCCTGCTGGCCGTGATGCTCCTCGCGGAAGCCGATCCCGGCCGCACGCTCGCCACCGACGACGTCGGCGTAGTCCTCCGGACCGACCTCCAGCAGCGTCCAGGAGACGACGTCCCCGGGCGCGAAGCTCTCTCCGCAGCACTGGATCTGCCAGCCATCGACCCACACCGTCAACGTCATGCCGCCATTGTCCGCCGAGCGACCCGCGCTCCTCGTCCGCGAGGAACGTCCGGCCCTGACGGCCGGCTGCCCGAGCGCCCCACCCGCACCCGCCCGCTGCACTTCGCCGCTGTACGACCAGGAAACGCAAGAGGCCCGGACTCTCGTCCGGGCCTCTTGTCTGTGTGCACTCGGCAGGATTCGAACCTGCAACCTTCTGATCCGTAGTCAGATGCTCTATCCGTTAAGCTACGAGTGCTTGTTTTTAGTTCTTGTCTCCGTTCCCCGGCCCTTTCGGCCCGCTGTCCCGGCGACAGGAAGAACATTACATGACTGCCGCCGTCATGTGAAATCCATTCCCCACACCCCTTGTGACCTGCGAAAACGCCACCGAGGGCGCTAGGCGGGGACGGGCGGACGGGCCGCGGCGCGGGGGTCGCAGGGGGCGGAGATCCGCGAAAAGAGACCGGGGTCACACCGGCGCGCCGTCGAGTCATGGAGGAAGCCCGCCGAAGAGTCCGGGAACGGCCGAAGCCCGCGGAAGGGGTCCGGGAACGGCCGAAGCCCCGGCCTTGGAGGCCGGGGCTTCGGTGTGGGGCGGAGGCGGAGGGATTTGAACCCTCGATGGGCTTTAAGACCCAAACCGCATTAGCAGTGCGGCGCCATAGACCGGACTAGGCGACGCCTCCTCGCACCGCGCGCCTACGCGAGTGGTGCGTGCAGATGATGACACAGGCGAACCGGCTGTCACCAATCGATTCTCACCGTACTAGTCCTTCGGGGTTCAGGGCAAAGCCCCACGGCCCCCGATCCCGGCCCTGCGACCCGCCTCGCGCCCCGCCCGGCGCACCCCGCTTGCGCAACGCCCCGGCGCCCGGAGCGTTAGAGGGGGCGGGCGCGCCGTGCACCCGCGCCCTCCGTACTCCCGTGCTCCTGGAGATCCGCATGCTGCGCAGTCTCGTCCTCGCGACCCTCGCCACCGCCGCCGCCACCGCCGGGGCCGCCGGCCTCGGTCCCCTGCCGTCGCCGCTCCCGTTCTCGTCGACCGGGTCGACCGTGTCGAGCGGGTCGACCGACACCCTGACCGTGACGGTCGAGAAGAGCGGCTCCCCGGGCTCCGACGGCACCTTCCGGTTGAGCTGTGGCGAGCGCGCCGAGGGTGACCACCCGGCCGCCGAGGGGGCCTGTGAGCGGCTCGGGCAGTTGGCGAGGGAGGGCGGCGACCCGTTCCTGCCCGTCCCCTCGGACCAGATGTGCACCCAGGTGTACGGCGGGCCCGCACTCGCCCACGTCACCGGCGTCTGGCAGGGCCGCGAGGTCGACGCCCGCTTCTCCCGGGCGAACGGGTGCGAGATCGACCGCTGGCAGAATCTGGAGCCCTTGCTTCCCCTTGCCCGGGGATGACGGTCGGAGGCTCCCTTAGACTCCCCTCAGTGACAGGCCGGGACCCGAGGGGCAAGATGGGACCGGCCGGCCGACAGGGCATGCGCATGCAGTGCGTCAGGGAGGAAGCGTCGTCGTGAGCAGCAGGCCATCCCGAGGCGCTGCTCGCCTCGCAGCCATACTCGACGCCCTCCCCGACGGCCTCGTGCTCGTCAACTGCAACGGCACGGTCGTCAACGCCAACACCATCGCCCTCGGCATGTTCGAGACGCCCGGCACCGCGCTCGTCGGACGCGGCCTGCTCGACCTGCTGCCCACCTTCGACTCGCGCCTCATCCCCGGCTCCATGCGCCGTCCCGACGGCGCCGACGAGCGCGGCCGCACCAAGCCGACCCGGATGATCGCCCGCCGCACGGACCGCTCCGAGTTCCCCGTCGAGGTGACCAGCGCCAGCCTGGAGGACGGCCGCGAGGCCTACGACTCGTACGGCGGCTACACCGGCGACGAGCTGCTCATGCTCGTCGTACGGGACCTCACCGGCACCCTCGACACCGAGGCCGAACTCGCCCGCTCCCAGCGCCAGACCGAGATGATCCTGCGCGCCGCGGCCGAGGGGGTCGTCGGCACCGACACCGACGGCCGGGTCGTCCTCGTGAACCCCGCCGCCGCGCAGATCCTCGGCTACCGCGCCGGCGAGCTCGGCGGCCAGGAGCTGCACCCGCTGATCCTCGCCAAGCGCGCCGACGGCGAGCCCTTCCCGTACGAGGAGTCCCCGCTCGCCGACACCCTCAAGTCCGGCCGCAAGCACCGGGTCCGGGGGCAGGTCCTGTGGTCGAAGAAGGGCGAGCGGGTCCCGGTCGACCTGACGACCGCTCCGGTACGCGACGGGGACCAGCTCGTCGGCGCGGTGATGACCTTCACCGACCGCAGGCCGTACGAGCAGCTCGTCGAGGAGCACGCCGCCGAGCTCGCCGGCCTCACCGAGCGGCACGCGGCGGAGCTCGCCGACCGCGCCGAGCGGCACGCGGCCGAGCGCGAGGCGCAGGAGGAGAAGTACGCCTCCCTCGCCGCCCGCCACGAGCAGCTGACCGCCGTCCTCGCCGAGTCGCTGCGCGGGCCCCTGGAGGAGCTCCGCACCCAGCTCGGCACCCTCGCCGCCGACGACGCCGGGCAGCTGTGGCCCGAGGCCAACCAGGTCCTGCACCACCTGGCCGCCGGGTACGCCCGGATGACCTCGCTCGTCGACAACGTCCTCGGCTACCAGCGGCTCGACGCCGGTACGGAGAAGCTCGACAAGGCCGTCGTCCTGCTCGACCGGGTCGTGTCCGGGGGCATCGACGGCGCCGTGGAGCTGATCGGGCCCGGCCGCGCCCAGTTCGCCGTGCACGCCCCGCCCATCGAGGCCGAGGTCGACGCGGCGCGCCTCACGACCGCCCTCGCCCATCTCGTCGCGGACGTCGCCGGCGTCGACGCGACCGGCAAGAGCAAGGCCGAGCGGACCCCGAGCGACTCCACGATCGTCGTCGCGGCCGCACAGCGCGGTGACGTCGTACGGATCGAGGTCCGCGGCCCGTACGCGGGCGGCGACCCCGTCCACGGGCCCGTCGTGCGCGGGATCGTGGCGGCGCACGGCGGTGTCGTGCAGACCCACGAGGTGCCGGGCACGAGCGGCGGCGCGTACGTCCTCGAAGTGCCGGTCGGCGCGGGTCGGGGCACCGTCCCCGCGCCGGCGCCGCGGAACGACGGGCCCTCGGGCGGGCGCGAGGCCCTCGCCCTGCCCGCACAGGCTTCGGGACCGGACTCGGGGCCGAACTCCGGGTCGCCGTCAGGGCCGCAGTCGGGGTCGGTCTCGGGGCCGGTCGCAGGGCCCGCCACGGGGCCCGGTCTCGCCCTCGGCCCCGTCCCGGCCTCCGCCTCCGGTCCGGTCCCGGCCTCCGGTCCTCTGCCCGTCTCCGGTCCGGTCCCGGCCTCCGGTCCTCTGCCCACCTCCGGCCCTGTGCCTGCCCCCGGTCCTCTGCCCACCTCCGGCCCTGTGCCCGCCTCCGGCCCTGTGCCCGCCTCCGGCCCTCTGCCCGCCTCCGGCCACGTCCCCGCTTCCGGCGCCGGCTCCGACTCGTCGTCCGTCGCCGCCCCGGGTGGGATCCCCGGCGCGGGGGCGGCTTCCGGTGCCGCCATGGCCGTCGAGCCGGGCGCCGGGACCTCCGGTGGCGGGCGGCGGCGGGCCCGGCGCGGGTCGACGGACGCCTTCCTGGAGAGCGCGGTCGCGCCCGAGGGCGGTGCCGAGCCCAGTGGCCGCCGCCGTGCCCGTACGGGAGAGGCCGCCGGTCCCGCCGAGCTGATCCCCGCCCAGCAGAACGTCGCCGTGCACTCCGCCGCGCCCGCCCCCGTGGAGCCCACCGGGCGCCGTCGGGGCCGGCCCGCCGAGGGCTCCGTGGTGACCGCCGCCGAGGGCGCGCAGGGGCGTGCCGCGCTCGGCGCGGCCGTGCCGCCGCAGGGCGTCGCCGTCGAGCCGTCCGGGGCTCCCGCCCTGGCCCGTGCCCTGCCGGCCGTCGCTTCCGCTCCCGAGGAGGCTCCGGCGCCGCCGAGCGGGCGCCGCCGGCGCGCGCTGGCCGCCGCGCAGGAACGGGCGGCCGCCGCCGAGGCCGGGCCCCGCACGCCGTTCGCGCTGCCGCCCGCCGATGCCGACCGTGACGCCGAGACGGCGCCGCCGGCCGCCGCTCCCGTGGCCGGCCCGCTGCCGGTCTCGGACGAGGGACGGCACGAGTCCGTACGGGGCGTCCCGGGCGCCGACCACACGCCGCCGCAGCCCCACCCGCAGGCCGGGCCCCCGATCGCGGTCGAGCCGACCGGTCGGCGCCGGGCCGTGGCGCTCCCGCAGCCGGAGGACACGCCGGAGGCCGTACCCCCGCCGCAGCAGCCCCGGCAGCCGCAGCCCGTGCCCCAGAACGCCGCTGGGACCGGCACCGCCACCGGGACCGCCGCTGGGACCGGCACCGGTTCCGTACCGCTGCCGCCCGAGCTGCCGATGCCGGCGACCATGTCCAAGGACTCGACCCAGGGGCGGGCGTTCAGCGTCCGTACGCTCGGACAGGGCGTCCCGTTCGTGCCGCCGGCCCCCGCCGCGCCGTCCAACGGCTCGGGGCGGCGGCGCAGGCTCGCCACCCCGCCCGAGATCGACCCGCCGGTCCCGGCCGTGGAAGCCAGGCCGCACCCGCAGCCGACTGCGCCCGCGCCCTCGCCGCACGACACCCCGGCCGAAGGCCGCGCGTACGCCATAGGAGCGCCCGCCGAGGGTTCCGCCGAGGGGCCCGAGCCGCTCGACGGTCCCGGCGGCGCGGTCGAGGTCGCCAACCGGCCGGCCCCGCAGCCCGTGGACGACGAGCTGCCCCCGGAGCCCCTCGACAACCCGCGCCGGCTGCTCGTCTGGCCCGCGCCCGACGTCTCCACCCAGCAGGCGCTGAGCGACCGCGGCTACCGGCCGGTGATCGTGCACTCCCGCGAGGAGGTCGACGCCCAGATCGCCGCCTTCCCGGCCGCGCTCTTCGTCGACCCGCTGACCGGCCCCATCACCCGTACCGCGCTGCAGTCGCTGCGTCAGGCGGCCGTCGCCGCCGAGGTGCCGGTGCTGCTCGCGGCCGGGCTCGGGCAGGCGACCCGGGAGGAGGCGTACGGCGCCGATCCGGCCGTGCTCCTCAAGGCGCTGGCGCCCCGCGACAGCGAGCAGCACCCGTCCCGGGTCCTGCTGATCGAGGAGAACGAGACCATCGCGGAGGCGCTCGCGGCCACCCTGGAGCGGCGCGGGATGCAGGTCGCGCAGGCGGAGACCGACACCGAGGCGGTCATGCTGGCCACCCAGACCCGGCCGAACCTGGTGGTGATGGACCTGATGCAGGTGCGCCGCCGCCGGGCCGGGATCATCGACTGGCTGCGCGCGAACGGGCAGTTGAACCACACCCCGCTCGTCGTCTACACCTCGGCCGACCTCGCCGAGGAGGAGCTGGCGAAGCTCGAATCCGGCGAGACGGTCCTGTTCCTCGCCGAGCGCTCGAACAGCGCCGAGGTGCAGGCGCGGATCGTCGACCTGCTCGCGAAGATCGGCACCAACTAGCCCCGTGGGGCCGGTTGGTGCCGACCGGTCGATCAGAGCCGGGTGACGTCCAGCTCGCCCTCCGCGTACTGCTTGCGGATGACCTTCTTGTCGAACTTGCCGACGCTCGTCTTCGGCACCGCCGGCACGATCGCCCACCGCTCCGGCAGCTGCCACTTCGCGATGCCGCCCTCGTCGGCGAGGAAGGCCCGCAGCGTCTCGTAGTCCGCCGTCGCGCCCTCCTTGAGGACGACGGTCGCCAGCGGACGCTCGCCCCACTTCTCGTCCGGCACGGCGACGACGGCGGCCTCGGCGACCGCCGGGTGCGCCATGAGGGCGTTCTCCAGGTCGACGCTGGAGATCCACTCGCCGCCCGACTTGATGACGTCCTTGGCGCGGTCGGTGAGGGTGAGGTAGCCGTCCGGGCTGATGACGCCGACGTCACCGGTCTTGAGCCAGCCGTCCTCGCTGAACTTGTCCTCGGGGCGGAGGGGTTCGCCGTCGACGCCGTTGTAGTACGCGCCCGCGATCCAGGTGCCGCGGACCTCCAGCTCGCCGGCCGACTCGCCGTCCCAGGGCAGGTGCTCGCCGCCGGGGCCGACGAGGCGGGCCTCGACGCCGGCGGGGAAACGTCCCTGCGTGACCCGGTACGGCCACTCCTCCTCGGCGGTGAGGCCGTGCGGCGGGTGGGCCATCGTGCCGAGCGGGGAGGTCTCGGTCATGCCCCAGGCGTGGCAGAGGCGGACGCCGAGGCGGTCGTACGCCTCCATGAGGGAGGGCGGACAGGCGGCGCCGCCGATGGTGACCTGCTTCATGGAGGAGAGGTCGCGGGGGTTCGCGGTGACCTCGGCGAGCAGGCCCTGCCAGATGGTGGGGACGGCGGCCGCGTGGGTCGGCTTCTCGCGCTCGATCATGTCGGCGAGCGGGGCCGGCTGGAGGAAACGATCCGGCATGAGCATGTTGATGCCGGTCATGAAGGTGGCGTGCGGCAGGCCCCAGGCGTTGACGTGGAACTGCGGGACGACGACCAGGGTCGTGTCCTTGTCCGTCAGGCCCATCGACTCGGTCATGTTCACCTGCATGGAGTGCAGGTAGATCGAGCGGTGCGAGTAGACGACGCCCTTCGGGTCGCCGGTGGTGCCGGAGGTGTAGCACATGGCCGCGGCCGAGCGCTCGTCCAGCTCGGGCCAGGCGTACGCGGTCGGGCGGCCGGCGATCAGCTCCTCGTACTCGTGGACGCGCGGGGCGGCCCCGTCCAGGAGGGAACGGTCGCCCGGGCCCGCGACGACGACGTGCTCGACCGTCGGCAGGTGCGGGAGCAGCGGGGCGAGGAGCGGGAGCAGGGAGCCGTTGACGATGACGACCCGGTCGGCGGCGTGGTTGACGATCCACACCAGCTGCTCGGGGGGCAGGCGGAGGTTGAGGGTGTGGAGCACCGCGCCCATGGAGGGGATCGCGAAGTACGCCTCGACGTGCTCCGAGTTGTTCCACATGAGGGTGGCGACGCGCTGGTCGCCGGTGACCCCCAGTTCGTCGCGCAGGGCGTGGGCCAGCTGGTGCGCGCGCGTTCCGGCCTCGGCGAACGTGCGGCGCTGCGGCTCGGGCTCGCCCGTCCAGGTGGTGATGGTGGACTTTCCGTGGATGGTCATCCCGTGCTGGAGGATGCGGCTCACGGTCAGTTGTACGTCCTGCATGGTGCTGTACACGGGGCGTCCTCCCGGTGGGCGCTACGTGGCAGAAGGGGTGTGGAGATTCTGCGCACGTACCGCGCGGTATGTCACTACCCGAGAGTACGTAAAATGCCAGTGATTACTGGCGGAAGCGGCCCGGCCGAGCGGATGGTTCACCGTACGGGCGTCAGCTCCGGGTCCTCGCGGAGCTTGCCGAGCGCCCGGGACACCGCGCTCTTGACCGTCCCGATCGACACCCCCAGCACCTCGGCCGTCTGGGCCTCGCTGAGGTCCTCGTAGTACCGCAGGACCACCATCTGGCGCTGCCGCTCCGGCAGCTTCAGGATCGCGCGCCACATCGCGTCGTGCAGCACCTGCCGCTCGGCCGGGTCCGGCTCCGGGAGGCCGGCGGGCTCGGGCAGCTCCTCGCACACGAACTCGTCGACCTTGCGCTTGCGCCACTGCGACGTCCGCGTGTTCAGCAGCGCGCGGCGGACGTAGCCGTCCAGGGCGCGGTGGTCCTCGATGCGCTCCCAGGCCATGAAGGTCTTGGCGAGCGCGGTCTGGAGGAGGTCCTCCGCGTCCGAGGGGTTGGCGGTGAGGGAGCGCGCGGTGCGCAGGAGCACGGGCCCACGCGCCCGTACGTACGAGGTGAAGGTCGGGTACGACGCGTACTGCGAGGCACCGGCGCAGACGGGGCCAGAGGGTGGCGGAGTCATGACTCCACGCTAGGAGGGCACGGACACCGGCGGATCGGCCCCAGGTCCCGAACCGCCGTCCGCCTCAGGTTGTAGGGGTGGGGATGCCTCCACCTCCTCTGGGTGGAGACCCTCTCCACCCGGCTCAGGGTCGATGCCCGGTTCAGGGCCGATGCCCGGTTCAGGGGTACCGGGCACGGTGGACCGCCGCCCTCAGGGGTGCCGGCTCGCCACGAACGACAGGGGGACGGGCACACGGGCCGCGAAGCGGGCGGGGGCGGCGACGTGGGCGACGGGTGCGTCCAGTGCGTTGCGGTCGATCGCGAGGGTGCGACCGCCGTACGTCTCGGTGACGTTGCCCGCGTACTGGTGGATCCGGGCGTGCGGCGTCCAGGCCTCCGGATGCAGCACCGACTCGGTGAGCAGCGCCGGCACCCCCCGCCAGCGCGCGAACCACATCACGTCCGGCAGGTCCTTCGTCCCCGCCTTCCGCTGCGTCTCCATGTCCCGCACCCCCGTCTCGGCGCTGCTGTAGAAGCCGGGGAGGTAGCCGAGGCGCTTCACCTCCCGGTTCCAGGCGCGGACGAAGGCGAGGGTGGTCGCGGCGCAGCTCGTGTCGCCCCGCCGGTACGCCTCGATGTCGAGGTAGAGCGGGCTGCTCGCGCCGATCCCGAGGGCCTGCGCGGCCCGTACCGCGTCGCCTCCCTCCTTGGTGCCCTGGCTCGTGGGGTTGCTGCCGATGGCGAACTTCCGCTTGGCGAGGGAGTCCACGCACGGCGCCTGCGAACCGACGAAGAGCGGCAGCAGCCGCCAGCCCATGGCGTGGGCGGAGGCGACCCAAGCGGGGGTGAGCTCCTTCTGCACGGGGCAGCCCCGCCCGCGTCCGCCGAAGTAGATCCCGACGGCCCCGTACGGCGACCCCCGCCAGGCCCTCATGACGGTGAGGGACGGCGCCTCACAGGTGTCGAAGGCCTTGCCGGAGAAGGTGACGGGGGTGGCGGCGGCCGCCCCGGGGGCCCCGGCCCCGGCCATGGCGCGGGTCGCCGGGGCGGAGGCGGGCGCCCCGGACGCGACGGCCCCCGACGGCTGCGGGGGCGGGGCGTTCAGGAGGACCGTCCCGGCCAGCGCCACCATCAGGGCGGCGACCACGGCCCGCGCCCGCGCCCCGGGAGGCGGCGCGGAGCGCGGACGGACCGGTGTGGCCGGGAGGGGCGCGGGGGCGGCTTCGGATGCGGCTGCGGGGACGGCTCCGGATGCGGGCGCGAGGAGGGCTCCGGATGCGGACGCGGGGACGGCTCCGGGGGACGGCGGCGTGCGTGTGCTCATGGCGCGAGTGAAGATCCGCCCGCCCCTCCCGGCCACCGCTCAGGCCGTCGCCTCAGCCGTCCGTGCCCAGGATCAACCCGGACGTGGGAACCCCGGTGCCCGCCGTGACCAGGGTCCGGGCCGCGCCGGGCATCTGGTTCACGGAGGTGCCGCGGATCTGCCGTACCGCCTCCGCTATGCCGTTCATGCCGTGGAGGTACGCCTCGCCGAGCTGCCCCCCGTGGGTGTTCAGCGGAAGCGCCCCGGCCGCGACGAAGTCCGCCGCCTCCCCCGGCCCGCAGAAGCCGAACTCCTCCAGCTGCATGAGCACGAACGGGGTGAAGTGGTCGTAGAGGATGCCCACGTCGATCTCGGAGGGCGTGAGCCCCGACGTCCGCCAGAGCTGCCGGGCCACCACGCCCATCTCCGGCAGCCCGGTCAGTCCGTCCCGGTAGAAGCTGGTCATGGCCTCCTGTTTCCGCCCGGCGCCCTGGGCCGCCGCCAGGATCACGGCGGGCGGGCGCGGCAGGTCGCGGGCGCGTTCGACGGAGGTGACGACGATCGCCTGGCCGCCGTCGGTCTCCTGGCAGCAGTCGAGGAGCCGGAGCGGTTCGACGATCCAGCGGGAGGCGGCGTGGTCGGCGAGGGTGATCGGCTTGCCGTGGAAGTACGCGGCGGGGTTGGTCGCCGCGTACTTCCGGTCCGTCACCGCCACGTGCCCGAAGGCGTCCGGCGTGAGCCCGTACGCGTGCAGGTACCGCTGCGCGGCCATGGCGACCCAGGAGGCCGGGGTGAGCAGCCCGAAGGGCAGCTGCCAGCCGAGCGCGGCGCCCTCGGCGGAGGGTTCGCGCTGCTGCACGCCGGAGCCGAACCGCCGCCCCGAGCGCTCGTTGAACGCCCGGTAGCAGACGACGACCTCGGCGATCCCGGAGGCGACGGCGAGCGCGGCCTGCTGCACGGTGGCGCAGGCGGCGCCGCCCCCGTAGTGCACGCGGGAGAAGAACGAGAGCTCGCCGATGCCGGACGCCTGGGCGACGGTGATCTCGGGGTTGGTGTCCATCGTGAAGGTGACGAGGCCGTCGACGTCGGCGGGGGTGAGCCCGGCGTCGTCGAGGGCCGCGCGCACGGCCTCGACGGCGAGGGAGAGTTCGCTGCGGCCCGAGTCCTTGGAGAACTCGGTCGCCCCGATGCCGACGACGGCCGCCCGCCCGCCGAGCGTGTCCCCGCCTCGGACGCTCATCGCGGCACCTCCACGGTGACCGTCCCGGTGACGTGGTGGCCGATCCCGTTGGCGCCGACGACCCGGACGCTCGCCGTGTCCCCGTCCGCCCCTTCGGTCACCTCGGTGACCGTCCCGGTCAGGA
>NZ_MWIG01000418.1:0-2255 GCF_002156145.1 Streptomyces sp. NRRL B-24572
GCCCGAGCGGTCGCGCGCCCAGGACTCCAGGCGCGCGTACCGCTCGGGCACGCCTCCGCTGCCGGGTGTGAACGCCTCTCCCGCGACGATCAGCAGCCGCCGGCCCTCGCCGAGCGGGGCGGTCCGCACCGACCGGACGCCCTGGTCGACCGTCAGGTACATGCCGTACGGGGCGTGGCGCTCCTCCACGGGGGCGGCGACGACCAGCTCGCGGCGCACGGAGAGCCGCATGAGGAGGGTGGTGTGACAGTGGAGCGGGAAGTGGGTGGCGAGGACGACGTCCCGGGCGTGGACCGTGCCGCCGCCCTCCAGGGCGAGGCGGCAGTCGGCGCCCTCCCGCAGGCCGGTGACCCGGGTGAACTCGTGGACGCGGCCGCCGAGCGCGACCAGGTCGTCCGCCAGGGCGAGCAGGAAGCGGCGGGGGTGGAACTGCGCCTGGTCCTCGACCCGGACGGCGGCGGCGACCGGGTACGGCAGGTCCGTCCGGGTCACCGCCGTGGCCCGCAGGCCCGCCGCGGCGGCGGCGGTTGCCTCCGCCCGGATCGTCCCGGCGCGCGTCTCGTCGAGGGTGTACGTGTACGCGGGCCGGCGCTCGATCTCCGCGTCGATGCCCCTCTCCCCGCAGAAGCGCAGCACCTCGTGCAGGGCGTCCTCCTGGGCTTCGGCGTACGCCGCGGCCTCCGTGTCTCCCCGGCCCTCGCGCAGGCGCCCGTAACACAGGCCGTGCAGGGAGGTCAGTTTGCCGGTGGTGTGTCCGGAGACCCCGGCCGCGATCCTGCCCGCTTCGAGGACCACGACGTCGCGCCCGGCGCGGGTGAGCTCGCGGGCGGTGCAGAGTCCGGCGATGCCGGCCCCTACCACGACCACGTCGGCGGCGAGGTCGCCCTCCAGGGGCGGCCGGACGGCGCCGGGCGGCGCGGACTCCATCCAGTGCGAACGAGCGTGCATGATCGCTCCTCTCGGCGGCCGCCCGTGGGGCGACCGCCCGGCGTACCACGCGGAGTTCCGGCGCGGGAGGGCGCGCGGTCGGCGCGGCCTTGCGGAGTGCCGGGCGCCGGAACCGCCGTCAGTGGGCGGCGGCACCGAACTCGGCGTGCTGCGTCCGCAGCGCGAGTTCGGGTTCGGTCCGGGGCGGCCTGCCGATGAAGCGGCGTCGCGCCTCGGCGTGTGCTTCCTTCATGAGCGACCGGAACTCCTCGTCGCCGAGCCCCCGGTCCCGCACCTTCCTCCCGCCCTCGGCGTTCCCGCCCATGGGGATCCGCCTCCTTCCGCTCGTCCCCCCTCTCGCCGCGACTGCCCGCTGCCGCGAGCCGAACCGCCCGCTGCGTTCACAGGGCGTCCGCCGCGGTACGGAGGTCGGCGACGAGTCCCGCGTACATCTCCTGGCGGTCCCGGGCGCGCAGGACGGCCGAGGGGTGGACGGTCGCGAGGACCCGGGTGCCGTCCCCGGCGTCGGGCAGCGGTCTCGGCACACCCCGGTCCGTGCCGACGCGGAAGTCGGGGCCGAGCAGGGCCCGGCCGGCGGTGGCTCCGAGGATGACGATCAACTCGGGTGAGACAAGGCGGAGTTCGGCCATGAGCCAGGGTCGGCAGGCGCGGGTCTCGCGGAGGGTGGGCGTCTTGTGGATGCGGCGTTCGCCCGGCTCGTCGCGGGTGAACTTGAAGTGCTTGACCGCGTTGGTGACGTACAGGTCCTTCTCGTCGATCCCCGCCTCCGCCAGGGCGCGGTGGAGCAGCCGTCCGGCGGGCCCCACGAAGGGGGCGCCCTCGCGGTCCTCCTGGTCGCCCGGTTGCTCGCCGACCAGCATCAGCCGCGCGTCCGGGTCGCCGCGGCCGAAGACGGTCCCGGTCGCGTCGCGGTGGAGGGGGCAGCCCCGGCACTCCGCCGCCGCCCTGCGGTGCGCCGGGAGCCCGCCTCGGCTCGGCAGATAGGGCGTGGCGTCGTACTCTTCGGGGGAAGCCCTTCGGTCGCCGGTACCGGTCATCACGCACCTCCCGACAGCGACCCCGGCCGGCCCGCGCCGGCGTGTGCCGGTGCCGGCGCGTGTCCGGTGCGTGCCGCTGACGCGCGGGCGTGTGCCCGCCGGGCGCCGCCCCGAAACGGCCGCGCGGCCGCCGGGTGGACGGGGCGGCGACCCGCGACGGTCGGGCGGGCGGGCGGCATGGCCGGCCCGGGGGCGGGTAGTCGCGCGCCGAGGCGAGGAGGAGTCCGAGATGAAGATCCTCACGATGGGTGTCGAGGAGGAGTTCGTACT
>NZ_MWIG01000419.1:0-12810 GCF_002156145.1 Streptomyces sp. NRRL B-24572
GGTGGGGGAGTGCCGTGACGGGGCGGAGAGCCCGCCGTGGTGGTGACCGTGGGGCGGCGACCGTGTGGGCCGCGTTCGCGGCGTGCGCGTTGTGCGTGGTGTTCGGGGTGGTGCTCGCGCTCGGGCAGGCGGTGGCCGCCAGGCACCGGGCCGGCGGGGCCGCCGACCTGGCCGCCCTCGCCGCCGCGGACCGGGCCCTGTGGGGCGAGGCCGAGGCGTGCGCCGCCGCCTCGCGGGTGGCCGCCGCGCAGGGCGCCGAGCTGGCGCGGTGCGCGGTGCGAGACGGGATCGCGGAGGTGGCCGCCAGGGTCGTGCGCGGCCCGTACCGGCCGGAGGTCAGGTCGCGGGCGGGTCCTCCGGGGCGGGCTCCGCTGCCGGAGAGAGCACCTGGGACGGCTCCGGGGCCTCCTTCAGGAGTTCCGTGAGGAGGCGGACGGCGCCGCGCTTGTGAAGCGGATCGTTGCCGTTGCCGCACTTCGGGGACTGGATGCAGGAGGGGCAGCCCGCCTCGCACTCGCAGGAGGCGATGGCCTCCCGGGTGGCCGTCAGCCAGGCGCGGGCGGTGTGGAAGGCGCGCTCGGCGAAGCCCGCGCCGCCCGGGTGCCCGTCGTACACGAAGACGGTCGGCAGCAGGGTGTCGGGATGGAGCGGTACGGAGACGCCGCCGATGTCCCAGCGGTCGCAGGTGGCGAAGAGCGGCAGCATGCCGATGGAGGCGTGCTCGGCGGCGTGCAGGGCGCCGCCGAGGATCTCCGGGGTGATCCGGGCGGCGTCGAGCTGGTCCTCGGTGACCGTCCACCACACGGCCCGGGTGCGCAGGGTGCGGGGCGGCAGGTCGAGCTTGGTCTCGCCGAGCACCTCGCCGGTGATCAGGCGGCGGCGGAGGAAGGAGACGACCTGGTTGGTGACCTCGACGGAGCCGTAGCAGAGGCGGCCGGCTCCCCAGGGGATCTCGGTGTCGGTTTCGAGGACGGTGATGGAGGTGGTGTCGCGGGCGGTGGTGGAGTACGGAGGGACGGCCTCCTCGACGAGGGCCACGGAGTCCTTGAGGTCGAGCTCCCGCACCAGGTAGGTGCGGCCCTGGTGGAGGTGGACGGCGCCCTCGTGGACGGCTGTGTGGGAGGCGGCCTCGTCGACCGTGCCGAGGAGGCGGCCGGTGCCGGCCTCCACGATCCGGACGGGGCTGCCGCCGCCGCCCCGGATGTCGGTCAGGTCGGCGGCCCGCTCACGGCGGGTCCAGTACCAGCCGGTGGAGCGGCGGCGCAGCAGGCCGGCGCCTTCCAGCTGGGGCAGCAGGCCGGGCACGGCCGGGCCGAAGAGGGCCAGGTCCGGTTCGGTCAGCGGGAGCTCCGCGGCGGCGGCGCACAGATGGGGGGCGAGGACGTAGGGGTTGTCGGGGTCCAGGACGGTCGTCTCGACCGGCTGCTCGAAGATCGCCTCCGGGTGGTGGACGAGGAAGGTGTCCAGCGGATCGTCCCGGGCGACCAGGATCGCGAGGGCGCCCTCGCCCGAGCGGCCGGCTCGGCCCGCCTGCTGCCACAGGGAGGCTCGGGTGCCCGGGTAGCCGGCGATCAGGACGGCGTCCAGGCCTGAGACGTCCACGCCCAGTTCCAGGGCGGTCGTGGCGGCCAGGCCGAGGAGCTCGCCGGAGTGCAGGGCCCGCTCCAGGGCGCGGCGCTCCTCGGGCAGGTAGCCGCCCCGGTAGGCGGCGACGCGGCGGGCGAGCGCGCGGTCGGTCTCGGCCAGCCGTTCCTGGGCGATCACCGAGATCAGCTCGGCGCCGCGCCGGGAGCGGACGAAGGCGACCGAGCGGACGCCCTGCCGGGTCAGGCCGGTCAGCAGGTCCGCGGTCTCGGCGGTGGCGGTGCGGCGCACGGGCGCGCCACGCTCGCCCTGCAGCTCGGTCAGCGGCGGCTCCCACAGGGCGAAGACCAGCTCGCCGCGCGGGGAGGCGTCGTCGGAGACCTCGGTGACGGGCAGGCCGGTGAGGCGGCCGGCGGCCAGGGCGGGTTCGGCGGAGGTGGCCGAGGCGAGGAGGAAGACCGGTTCGGAGCCGTACCGGGCGCAGATCCGGCGCAGGCGGCGCAGCACCTGGGCGACGTGGGAGCCGAAGACGCCCCGGTAGGTGTGGCACTCGTCGATCACGACGTAGCGCAGGGAGCGCAGGAAGGAGGACCACCTGGGGTGGGAGGGGAGTATCCCCCGGTGCAGCATGTCGGGGTTGGTCAGCACGTAGTTCGCGTACTGGCGGACCCACTCGCGCTCCTCGACCGGCGTGTCGCCGTCGTAGACGGCGGGGCGGATCCGGTTGCCGAGCGGGGCGGCCAGTTCCCGCACGGCGCGCCGCTGGTCGGCGGCGAGGGCCTTGGTGGGCGCCAGGTAGAGGGCGGTGGTGCCGCGGCCGTTCGGGGCCTCCGAGCCGTCCAGGAGGGTGCTGAGCACCGGGGCGAGGTAGGCGAGCGACTTGCCCGAGGCGGTGCCCGTGGCGATCACCACGGACTCGCCGTCCAGGGCGTGCTCGGCGGCCTCCGCCTGGTGGGCCCAGGGGTGCTCGATGCCGGCTGCCCGGACCGCCGCGATCACCTCCGGACGGATGCGGTGCGGCCAGACGGCATGGCGGCCCTCCCGGGCGGGCATGTGCTCCGTATGAGTGATGCGCGCGGCCCGGCTCTCGCCCGAGGAGAGCCGGTCCAGGATCATGCCGGGAGAGGGGCGGTCGCCCGTTTCCCCGGCCGGACGACGGGGGCGGTGATTCTTGGCCATCGGCACCGAGTGTGTCACTGCCATGACGGACAATGCTTCCAAGGCGTCGTGCATGGCTGCTGGTAAGTGATTGAATGCCATCGCGGCTGGCGTTCCGTTCCTCGGCTCCGCCCCGGAGACTCGAGGGGACGATCGCCCGATAGCAAGGTGCTGGAGGATCCGTGGACCTGTCCCTGTCGACTCGCAATGTGTCCGGCGCTGGTGGTGACCGTACGGTCGTCGAGGTCGGTGGCGAGATTGATGTGTATACCGCGCCCAAGCTGCGCGAGCAGTTGGTCGAGTTGGTGAACGACGGCAGCTACCACCTGGTCGTCGACATGGAGGGCGTGGACTTCCTCGACTCCACCGGCCTCGGTGTGCTCGTCGGCGGCCTGAAGCGCGTTCGCGCCCACGAGGGCTCGCTGCGTCTGGTCTGCAACCAGGAGCGCATTCTCAAGATTTTCCGGATCACGGGTCTCACCAAGGTGTTCCCGATCCACACCTCGGTCGACGAGGCCGTCAACGCCGTCGACTGAGCCCAGGGGGTTCGCATGGCCACCGTTGAACTCCGCTTCAGTGCTCAGCCCGAGCACGTCCGCACGGCCCGTCTGGTGGCGGCCGCGGTCGCGCGCCGGGCGGGTGTGGACGAGGCGGTCCTCGACGAGGTGCGTCTCGCTGTGGGTGAGGCCTGTTCCCGCGCGGTCGGGCTGCACCGGAGCAACGACGTCACGACCCCCATCCGGGTCGTCCTGACCGAGGAGGAGAAGACGTTCTCCATCGAGGTCGGCGACGAGGTGCCGGGTGCGGGAGTGGCGGCGGCCGATGCAGCCGGTGTTCCCGGCGCGCGGACTGCGGCCCCGGCGGAGGACTTCGACGACGCCGGCGGTGAGGACGAGATGGGGCTCGCGGTGATCCGCGGGCTCGTCGACGACGTCGAGGTGAGCGCCGGCGAGGACGGCGGCACCATCCGGATGACGTGGCCGGTGAACTCGGCGGACGTCCTGTCCTGACCCGTACACGTGCAAACGGAAGAGGCTCCGCATCGCGGGGCCTCTTCCGTTTTGCCGGTGGGTGCCCTCGCCCACGAATTGGCGCATCCCGGTCTGTGTCGGTTTGTCTCCCTATGATCCGTCCATGTACCCCACAACTCTCGCCGCGGCGGTGCTCACGAGCGGGAACCGGACGATCGTGGTCGTCGTCGCGGCCGTCGCCCTCGCCGCGCTGGTCGTCGCGCGGCTCCTCGTCCGCCAGGTGCTCGCGGCCGGTGAGGGCACCGAGAGGATGAAGGAGATCGCCGCCGCCGTGCAGGAAGGGGCCAACGCCTACCTCGCGCGGCAGCTGCGGACCCTCGCCGTCTTCGCGGCCGCCGTGTTCTTCCTGCTGATGCTGCTGCCCGCCGACGACTGGTCGCAGCGCGCCGGACGTTCCCTGTTCTTCCTGGTCGGGGCGCTCTTCTCGGCGGTCACCGGCTATCTCGGCATGCGGCTCGCCGTACGGGCCAACGTGCGGGTCGCCGCCGCGGCCAGGGAGGCCACCCCGGCGCCGGGTGAACCCGAGAAGGACCGGAGCGAGGTCGCGCACCGGGCGATGCGGATCGCGTTCCGTACGGGCGGGGTCGTCGGCATGTGCACGGTCGGCCTCGGACTGCTCGGGGCCTCCTGCGTCGTCCTCGTCTACGCCGCCGACGCGCCCAAGGTCCTGGAGGGGTTCGGACTCGGCGCCGCGCTCATCGCCATGTTCATGCGGGTGGGCGGCGGCATCTTCACCAAGGCCGCCGATGTCGGCGCCGACCTCGTCGGCAAGGTCGAGCAGGGCATCCCCGAGGACGACCCGCGCAACGCCGCCACCATCGCCGACAACGTGGGCGACAACGTCGGAGACTGCGCCGGCATGGCCGCCGACCTCTTCGAGTCGTACGCCGTGACCCTGGTCGCCGCCCTCATCCTCGGCAAGGCGGCCTTCGGCGACCATGGTCTCGCGTTCCCCCTGATGGTGCCGGCGATCGGCGTGGTCACCGCCGTGATCGGCATCCTCACGGTCGCCCCGCGGCGCGCCGACCGCGGCGGGATGAGCGCGATCAACCGCGGATTCCTGGTCTCGGCGGTGATCTCGCTGGCGCTCGTCGCCGTCGCCGCGTTCACGTACCTGCCGTCCTCGTACGCCGAGCTCGCAGGCGTCACCGAGCCGGGCATCCACACCCACGGCGGCGATCCGCGGGTCCTCGCCCTGGTCGCGGTCGCCCTCGGCATCGTCCTCGCCGCGCTCATCCAGCAGCTCACCGGCTACTTCACCGAGACGAACCGGCGGCCGGTCAGGGACATCGGCAAGTCCTCGCTCACCGGCCCCGCGACCGTCGTCCTCGCGGGCGTGGCGCTCGGCATGGAGTCAGCCGTCTACACCGCCCTGCTGATCGGCCTCACCGTCTACGGGGCGTTCCTGCTCGGCGGCACTTCGATCATGCTGGCGCTGTTCGCGGTGGCCCTCGCCGGGACGGGACTGCTCACCACCGTCGGCGTGATCGTCGCCATGGACACCTTCGGCCCGGTCGCCGACAACGCCCAGGGCATCGCGGAGATGTCCGGGGACGTCACGGGGGCGGGCGCGCAGGTCCTCACCGACCTCGACGCCGTCGGCAACACCACGAAGGCCATCACCAAGGGCATCGCCATCGCCACCGCCGTCCTGGCGGCGTCGGCGCTCTTCGGCTCGTACCGGGACGCCATCGCGACCGCGATCGCCGACGTCGGGGAGTTCGGGAGGGCCGGGAGGCTCGGCGAGGCGACGCTCTCCCTGGACATCTCGCAGCCCAACAACCTCTTCGGGCTGATCCTCGGCGCGGCGGTCGTCTTCCTCTTCTCGGGGCTCGCCATCAACGCGGTGTCCCGCTCGGCCGGATCGGTCGTCTACGAAGTCCGGAGGCAGTTCCTCGAACACCCCGGGATCATGAACTTCACCGAGAAGCCGGAGTACGGACGGGTCGTCGACATCTGCACCAAGGACGCGCTGCGCGAACTCGCCACACCCGGACTGCTCGCCGTGATGGCCCCGATCGCGGTCGGCTTCGCGCTCGGGGTCGGCCCGCTCGGCGCGTACCTCGCGGGGGCGATCGGGGCGGGCGCGCTGATGGCGGTCTTCCTCGCCAACTCCGGTGGCGCCTGGGACAACGCGAAGAAGCTGGTCGAGGACGGAAACCACGGCGGCAAGGGCAGCGAGGCGCACGAGGCGACCGTCATCGGGGACACGGTCGGCGACCCGTTCAAGGACACGGCGGGCCCGGCGATCAACCCCCTCCTTAAGGTGATGAACCTGGTCGCGCTGCTGATCGCCCCGGCGGTCGTGCGGTTCAGCTACGGCAGCGACGCGAGCGCCGGCCTGCGGGCCGCGGTCGCGGCGATCGCGCTCCTCGTCGTGATCGGCGCGGTCCGCGCCTCCAAGAGGCGCTCGGTGGCCGTCTCCTGACGTGGCGTCCGTCTCATTTCCCGGGCGTTTACGGGGTGGTCGTGAGGTTCATCCCTTGGTTCAAAAGGCTGCAAAGTGGGCGTAATCCGTCGCACGAAAAGTGGAAGTAGCCTGTTCGGCGTGTATGTTCCGGGGCCGAGAGCCTTGGAAGGGACCGATCCGTTGAACAAGAAGCTTGCGGCCGCACTGTCCGGCGGCGCGGTACTGGTGCTCGCGCTGTCCGGTTGCAGCAGTGACGAGGGCGACAAGGTGGGTGACTGGGCGAAGACCTTCTGCGACCAGGCGAAGCCGCAGATCCAGAAGCGGGCCGACGCCCACCAGATCATCATCTCGACCGCTGCCGACAGCAAGCCTGCCGAGATCCAGGCCGCCGACTCCAAGGCGTTCCAGGACATCGCGAACGCCGACCGCGCCCTCGCCAAGGCCGTCGAGGCCGCCGGCGCCCCGCCCGTCGACAACGGCCAGAAGATCCAACAGGACGCGATCAAGGAGCTCAACGCCACCGCGCTGGCCTACGAGGGGCTCAAGAAGCAGGTCGACGCGCTGGACCCGACGAACCAGCAGAAGTTCGCGGACGGTCTCCAGGGCGTCGCCGACGGCCTGACCAAGATCGAGAAGATGGACCAGAACGCCCTGTCCAAGCTGGAGGAAGGCGAGCTGGGCCAGGCGATGGCCAAGCAGCCCGGCTGCCAGAAGCCCACGGCCTCGGTCCCGCCGAAGACCTCCGCCTCCCCGAACGCCGGCTCCACCCCCACCTCCGGATCCACCTCCGACTCCGACTCGGACTCCGGTTCCTCGGACCCGACTAAGAAGGCGTCCGCCAAGCCGACCAAGAAGTCCTAGCCCGGCAGCAGCGAAGGGCAGACGCCAGGGCCGGCCGACCCGGCCGAGGAGCACACTCGGGCCGGCCGACCCGGCCGAGGAGCACACTCGGGCCGGCCGACCCGGCCGAGGCGCAAGCACCGGGGCCGGGGCCGATCGGCCCCGGCGCCTGCGGCGATCGGCCGCCCGCCGCCGGGTCGGCCGCCCGGATGTCGGTGGCGGCCGTCACAATGGAGCGGTGAGTACGACCCTGCCTTCCCGCCTCCCGGTGCCCGCGCACGCCGCCCGTCTGCGCGAGGCTCTGCTCGCCGCCGACTTCACCGCCGACGGCCTGCTCGACCTGCTCGGCGCCCCGGCCTACGCCGCGCTCGCCCGCAGCGAGACCGTTCCCGCCCTGCGCGCCACCCGCGGAGACTCCCCGCTGGAGACCCTCGTCCGGCTCTTCCTCCTCCAGGAGCCCGTCGCCGCCGACCGGGCCGCCGCCGCGCTCCCGCTCGACGAGGCCCTCGCCGACGGCTGGCTGGTCCCCGAGGACGACACCGTGCTCGCCACGGTCGACGTCCGGCCGTACGGCGGACCCGACGGTGAGGACTGGTTCATCGTCTCCGACCTGGGCTGCGCCGTCGGCGGCGCCGGCGGCATCGGGAAGAAGGACGAAGGAGTCGTCCTCGGAGTCGGCGGCGCCTCCACCACCCTCGCCGGCATCACGGTCCGTACGCCGGTCTCCTCCGCGCTCGACCTCGGCACCGGCTCCGGCATCCAGGCGCTGCACGCCGCCCAGCACGCCACCCTGGTCACCGCCACCGACCTCAACCCGCGCGCCCTGGACTTCACCCGGCTCACCCTTGCCCTCTCCGGGGCCCGCGAGGCCGAGCTGCTGACCGGCTCCCTCTTCGAGCCCGTCGACGGCGACACGTACGACCTGATCGTCTCCAACCCGCCGTTCGTGATCTCCCCCGGCGCCGGCCTCACCTACCGGGACGGCGGGATGAGCGGCGACGACCTGTGCCGCACGCTCGTCCAGCAGGCCGGGGAGCGGCTCAACGACGGCGGGTACGCCCAGTTCCTCGCCAACTGGCAGCACGTCGAGGGCGAGGAGTGGCAGGAGCGGCTGCGGTCCTGGGTGCCCCGCGGCTGCGACGCCTGGATCGTGCAGCGCGAGGTCCAGGACATCACCCAGTACACCGAACTGTGGCTGCGGGACAGCGGCGACCACCGCGGCGACCCGGACGCCTACCGGGCGGCGTACGACCGCTGGCTCGACGAGTTCGAGGCGAGCAAGACCCGCGCGGTCGGCTTCGGCTGGATCACGATCCGGCGCAGCGAGGCCGTGGCCTCCGGCGCCGTCCAGCCCTCGATCGTCGTCGAGGAATGGCCGCACCCCGTCGAGCAGCCCCTCGGGCCCACCGTCCGCGCCCACTTCGAGCGCCAGGACTACCTGCGCGGACACGACGACGCCGCGCTCCTCGCCGACAGCTTCACCCTCGCGCCCGAGGTCGTGCAGGAGCAGGTCGGACTGCCGGGCGCCGAGGACCCCGAGCACGTGGTGCTCCGGCAGAACCGGGGCATGCGCCGCGCCACCAAGGTCGACCACGTCGGCGCCGGGTTCGCCGGCGTCTGCGACGGCACCCTCAGCGCGGGCCGCATCCTCGACGCGATCGGACAGCTGATGGGCGAGGACCCGGTCCTGCTGCGGGACCGCACCCCGCAGGCGATCCGGCTGCTCGTCGAGGAGGGCTTCCTGATCCCCGCCTCCCTGCTGCCCGTGACCGAAGGGAGCGGCACTTGATACGGATCGAACTGGACGAGGCCTCGCTCGGGGCGACCCGGATCGCGATCAGCCCGCTGCGTGACACGTTCTGCGCGATGCACCTCGCGCTGCCGCACCGGCACCCCTCCTGGCCCTACCAGGAGTGGGTCGGGCAGGCGCGCGAGGTGTGGCGCGAGGACGACCGGCTCCGCCCCCTGTGGGACCTGATCGAGAAGGGACCGGGAGAGGTCTCCGACTTCCTGCTGCCCCGGCCCTTCGGCACCGTCCACATCCACGAGGAGCTCGCCGCGCTGCGGGCCACCGACCCGGAGTTCGTCCGCGCCCAGGCGGCCGTCTGCTACCCGGACCTGCTCGACGCGCCCTTCCTGCAGCCCTACCTGAAGGACCCGGAGGCCGCCTGCGCGGCGCTCGCCGACGCGTACGCCGCCTACTGGGAGGGTGCGATCGAGCCGTACTGGCCGACGATGCGCCGGCTCGTCGAGGACGAAGTCCTCGTCCGGGCGAGGACGTTCGCGACGGAGGGTGTCGACGCGCTGTTCGCGGGTCTGGAGACACGAGGGCGGTGGATGCCTCCCGTGCTCGAACTGACCAAGTACATCGACGCCGAGTACGCCCCCGGCGAGCGGCGCCTCGTCCTCGTGCCGCTGGTCTTCGCGGAGGGCTGCCGGCTCTACTCCACCGACGACCCCGAGGTCTTCGCGCTCAGCTTCCAGGCCCGGGGCGCCGCCGCCCTGCGCGAGCCGGCCGAGCCCGTCGCCGAGGACCGGCTCGGGCTCATGCTCGGCCGGGGCCGGGCGGCCGTCCTGCGCGAACTGGGCGGACCCCTGACCACGGCCGGGCTCGCCGACCGGCTCGGCCTCGCCGCCAGCACGGTCTCCGAGCACCTGTCGGTCCTCGCGGAAGCAGGTGTGGTGACCCGCCACCGCGTCGGGCGCTCGGTGTACTACCAGCTGACGGACACGGGCCGTTCGCTGCTCGCGCTGCTCGCCGGGGAGGACGTCCTGCGCGCGGTGGCATGAGCCCGGAGGGGCCGCGGCCGAGGAGCCGGGGTCGTGGCCCGACGATTCGGGGCTGTTGCCTGATGATTCGGGGTCGTGGCCCGACGGCTCGGGGTCGTGGCCCGACGATTCGGGGTCGTGGCCCGACCACTCAGGGCCGTGGCTCGACGATTCGGGGCCTCCCGAATCGATGGCCCGGCCCTCCCACCTGCTTCTACCGTCCGGCGCATGCTCGCAATCGAGGCGGACGCGCTGCGCCGCACCTACACCAGCAGGACCGGGTGGCCGAGGTCCCGGCGGACCGAGACCGAGGCCGTGCGCGGCGTCACCTTCGAGGTGGCGCCGGGAGAGCTGTTCGGCCTGCTCGGCCCCAACGGCGCCGGGAAGACCACCACCATCAAGATGCTCAACACCCTGCTCCTGCCGACCTCCGGCACGGCCCGGGTGTTCGGCCACGACGTGGCCCGCGACCCCGTCTCCGTACGCCGCAGGATCGGATACGTCTTCGGTGGCGACCGCGGCCTGTACGACCGGCTCTCCGCACTCGACAACCTCCGCTACTTCGCCGAGCTGTACGGCGTCCCCGCCCGCGACCAGAGGCGGCGCATCGCCGAACTCCTCGACCTCGTCGGCCTGACGGGCCGGGAGAAGGAACGCGTCGAGGGGTACTCGCGCGGCATGCGGCAGCGCCTCCACATCGCCCGCGGCCTCCTCCACCGCCCCGACGTCCTCTTCCTCGACGAACCGTCCATCGGCGTCGACCCCGTCGCCGCCCGCGACCTGCGCCGCACCGTCGCCGACCTGGCCGCCGCCGGCACCACCGTCCTCCTCACCACCCACTACATGGCCGAGGCCGACGAACTCTGCGACCGCATCGCGGTCATCGCCGGCGGCCGGATCCGCGCCCTCGGCACCCCCGAGAGTCTCAAGTCCCGCGTCGGGGACCGGGACGTCCTCGACATCGAGGCGTACGGAGCGGGCGAAGAGGCCCTCGACCGGGTACGGCGGGTGCCCGGCGTCCGGGGCGTGTCCACCGAGGACCGGGGCGCGGTCCAGACCGTGAGCGTGCAGACGGACCGCGGCGCCGAGCTCCACGCACCCGTCCTGGCCGCCCTCGACGGCGTCCGCATCGGACGGGTGGTCAGCCGCGAACCCTCCCTGGAGGACGCCTACATCGCGATCGTGGAGGAGGCGACGGCCTCCACCGAGGAGGCGTTCCCCAGCGAGGAGGCGTCCCCCGCCGAAGCGGCGGTCTCCACCAAGGCCCCGGCCCCCACCGAGTCGTCGTCCTCCGCCGAGCCGGACGGGGTGCCCGCGTGACCCGCCCGACCCGCGTCCTGCGCCTGATCGGCGTCGGGGTGCGCACCCACGTCTCGTACATGTCCCGCTCCCCGATCGAGATCACCTTCGCCGTCCTCGTCCCGCTCGTCTACGCGACCCTCGCCGTCTACCTGTTCCGCGCCGCCGGCGATCCCGACCGGCTGCTCACCGCCTCCGTCGGCGCCGGACTCATGGGCATCTGGGGCTCCGTCCTCTTCGGCTCGGGCGGCGCCGTGCAGAACCAGCGCTGGCTCGGCACCCTGGAGACCCTCGTCGTCGCGCCCACCCCGCTCTCGCTCGTACTCCTGCCGATCACCCTCGCGACCGCCGTCATCGGCACGTACGCGATGGGGGCCACCGTCCTCTGGGGCGTGCTGCTCTTCGACGTGCCGCTCGACTTCGCGCACCCGCTGCTCTTCCTCGTCGCCGTCCCGGTGTGCGTCCTCGCGCTCGGCATGATGGGGCTCCTCCTCGCCGCGACCTTCGTCCTGCTGCGCAACGCCAACGCCCTCGCCAACCCGCTCGACACGCCCGTCTGGCTGCTGTCCGGGCTGCTCGTCCCCGTCACCGTGCTGCCCGCCTGGACCCACCCGATCTCCTGGGCGCTGCCCACCACCTGGGGCGCTCGGGCCGTCCACGCGGCGGCCTCCGGCGGGGACGTGATCCCGCCGCTGCTCACCGCCCTCGCCCTCGGCGCCGGCTACGCCCTCGCCGCCGTCCTCGTCCTCGGCCGGGTCGAGCGCCGGGCCCGCGCCGCCGCCACCCTCGCCCTCGCCTGAAAGGCCACCGTCGGATGTTCCGCTTCCGGTGCCGATCCCTCGGCTTCCGCTTCCACGCCTCCTCCCGGCTGCTCGTGGTCGGCGGGGCGATCTCGTACCGCGCCCTGTTCAACTGGACGACCCCGCCCATGTTCATCGGAACACTGCTGGTCGGACCCCTGCTCCAGGTTTTCTTCTTCGTCTTCCTGGGCAGGGAACTCGGTGTCGCCGACGATCGTTTCCACCTCGTGGGCAACGCCGTCCTCGCAGCTTCCGCCTCCTGCGTGTACGGCGGCACGATGGCCGTCGCCAACGAGCGCCGGTACGGCACCCTCGGGGCCGTCCTGCTCTCGCCCCGCCACCGGCTGCCCCTGTGGGCCGGACGAGCCCTCCCGTACGTCCTCAACGGGCTGTTCGTCAGTGCCTTCGTGCTCACCACCGCCGCGCTCGTCCTCGGGTTGCCCGTGCCCGCCGGGGCGCTCCCCGGGCTCGGTCTGGTGCTGCTCGCCGCGGCGGGCGCCTGCTCGGCCTTCGGGCTCGCGCTCGGAGCGCTCGGGCTGCGCTTCCGCGACGTGTTCCTGGTGTCGAACGTGGCCAGTTCGGTGCTGCTGCTCCTGACCGGCGCCGCCGTGCCCCGGGAGACGCTGCCGGAGTGGATGCGGGTCGCCGGTGGGCTGCTGCCGCTCACGCACGCGGCGGACGCGGCGCGCGGGCTGACCGCCGGCGCCGGCCTGGACGGACACCTGCTCGGAGCCGAGCTCGCGGTCGGCGCCGGATGGGGGCTGCTCGCCGTCGCCCTCCTCGCCGTCTTCGAGCGGGGGAGCCGACGCCGGGCCACGCTCGACGTGATGTGACGCGTGACGCAAGACGCGTGACGCAAGACGTGTGACGCAAGACGTGTGACGCAAGACGTGTGACGCAAGACGCGTGACGCAAGACG
>NZ_MWIG01000042.1:0-5043 GCF_002156145.1 Streptomyces sp. NRRL B-24572
GGCACGGGGCGCGGCGGACCGCCGTACCGTGTCGGCCCCGCGTGCCGTTCGGGAGGCCGGCCATGGAGCTCACCAAGGTCACCGCCCTGATGAAGGCCACCGCGCTGGAAGTCGCGATCCTCACCGGCCATCTGGTCCTCTACCCGTCCGGGATCGTCGCCGAGCGGCTCTCCCCCGCCCCGACCCCCACCACGATCACCCCGGGCAGCCGCCCGGTCGTCCTCCTGCACGGTTTCGTCGACAACCGTTCGGTCTTCGTACTGCTGCGCCGTTCCCTCGTCCGGCACGGCCGTGACTGTGTCGAGTCGCTCAACTACTCACCGCTCACCTGCGACCTGCGGGCCGCCGCCGAACTGCTCGGCCGCCGGGTGGACGAGATCCGCACCCGCACCGGGCACGCCGAGGTCGACGTCGTCGGGCACAGCCTGGGCGGCCTGATCGCCCGCTATTACGTGCAGCGACTGGGCGGCGACGCCCGGGTGCGCACCCTCGTCACGCTGGGCACCCCGCACTCCGGCACCACGGTGGCCCCGCTCGCCGACGCGCATCCGCTGGTGCGGCAGATGCGGCCCGGTTCGGAGGTCCTGCGGGAGCTCGCCGGGCCCGCGTCCGGCTGCCGGACCCGGTTCGTGAGCTTCTGGAGCGATCTGGACCAGGTGATGGTGCCGGTGGAGACCGCCCGTCTCGACCACCCGGACCTGCTCGTGCACAACGTGCGGGTGAGCGGCATCGGTCATCTCGCGCTGCCCGTGCATCCGACCGTGGCCGCCGGGGTCCGGGAGGCCCTCGACGCCGGGGGTCCCGTCGTCTCCGGGACGCGGGAAGAGGGACCCGGTTCCACCTCCGTCGCCTGAGCGCACGACACCGTTCTTCGAACGTTCATCGAACACAAGGCCAAAGCTCTACACCCGACCTGGCAAAACGGGGTCGATTGCCCTTTTCCTGCGGGCCCGAACCCCTCCGAAGATTGTCCGCCCCGCGTACCGCCGGGTACAGTCGCGCCACTGCTTACCCCCGGGACATCCCTCACGGGCCCGCCCCGGACTGGTCCTGCTGCCGAGGCGAGAGAGACGTTGGTGAACGACCAGCACCCCCACGCCGGGTACGTCGGAGACGGCGCCCACACCACCGGCAGCTTCGCCATCGACCCGCTGTTCGGCACCTACGGCGGTCAGGCCGACCACAGCGGCCAGTGGGACCTCGGCCAGTACGCCACCACCGGCACGTACGCGACGACGGGGCAGTACGACACCACCGGGCAGTACGACACCACCGGGCAGTACGCCACCACGGGGCAGTACGACACGACCGGCCAGTGGGACACCACGGGCCAGTGGAACACCGCCGCCGCCTCCTACGAGGCCACCGGCACGTACGGGACCACCGCGGCGCAGTACGACACCACCGGCCAGTGGGACGCCTCCGCCTGGACCGAAGCCCAGCACACCGGCCAGTACGAGACCGCCCACGCCGGCTCCTACGCCGCCCAGGGCGCGTACGGCTACGAGGCCTACGACGCCACCGGCCAGTGGGCCGCCCCCGCCTTCGCGACCGAGACCGGCGCCTTCGACGCGACCGCGTGGAACCACGCGACCCCGGAGCCCGAGCCGGTCGTCCCCCAGCAGTACACCCCGCAGGCCGAGCACACCGCCGAGTTCGCCTTCGAGTACGTCCCCGAGGGGCACGAGGGCCACGAGGAACTCCCCTCCGACGAGACCTACGAGGCCTACGACCCGGCCGAGGACGACGAGCCGGCCGAGGGCGGGGCCCCGGAAGCCCTCGAAGACGGTGAGGACGACGCGTACGAGAAGCCGGCCGTCGAGCTCCGTACAGACCCGCCCGTCGCCGGCCGTCCCGTGCGCCGCTCCTCCGGCGGCAGCCGCGGCCGTCGCCGTACCCCCGCCAAACGGTCCGCGCTGCTGACCGTCGCCGTACCCTCCGCCTGCGTCATGGGCGTCGCCGGCATCGCCGCCGCCTCCGTCGGCGGGCTCACCGGCTCCACCACGACCGGCGGGCAGAAGGACGACACGACCTCGCTCGCCGCCGCCGACCCGGCCTCGGTCAAGCAGGTCGCCGCCAACAGCGCGCTCGACACCCAGCTCGCCGCGCTCAGCGCCGACGCCCGCGACTTCGGCGACCGCGCCAGCCGCACCCAGGAGCGCATCGACCTCCGGGCCCGCCAGGACGCCGAGAAGAAGAAGCGCGAGGAGGAGGCGGCCCGCAAGGAGGCCATGCGCCCCAAGTACGTGCTGCCGGTGACGCTCCACCAGCTCAGCGCGCGCTTCGGCCAGGCGGGCGTCAACTGGATGTCGGTGCACACGGGCATCGACTTCCCCGTGCAGTACGGCACCCCCGTGATGGCCGCGACCGACGGCACCGTCCGCACGCAGTGGAACAGCGCCTACGGCAACATGGCGATCGTGACCTCCCCCAACGGCACCGAGACCTGGTACTGCCACCTGAGCAGCACCAAGATCCGCTCGGGTTACGTCAAGGCCGGCGACGTCATCGCCTACTCCGGCAACTCCGGCAACTCCACCGGCCCGCACCTCCACTTCGAGGTCCGGCCGGGCGCCGGCTCCGCGATCGACCCGCTGACCTGGCTGCGCAGCCACGGCCTCGACCCGACCAGCTGAGCCTTCCCCCGCACGCGTACGAGAAGGGCCCCCGGCGACTTTCCGCCGGGGGCCCTTCTCGTACGTACCGCTTCGCTACAGCTTCTCGACCGGCGCGTACCGCAGCAGCAGCCGCTTCGGCTTGTCGTCGCCAAAGTCGATCGTCGCCTGGGCGTCCGAGCCGGCGCCGGTCACCGCCATGACCGTGCCGAGCCCGAACTGGTCGTGCGTGACGCGGTCTCCGACCTGGAGGGAGATCACCGGCTTGTCGCCGGCGCGCCGGGTGGCGAAGCCGGAGGGGCCGGAGCGGGCGCGGGAGGAGGAGAGCGAGGAGGTGATCCCCGCGGTCGGTCCGGCGGGCTTCGCCATCGGACCGGTCCGCTTCCACTCCAGATAGGCGGGCGGGATCTCCTCCAGGAAGCGCGAGGCCGGGTTGTACGAGGGCTGGCCCCAGGCGCTGCGCATCGACGAGCGGGTGAGGTAGAGCCGCTCACGCGCGCGCGTGATGCCCACGTACGCGAGGCGCCGCTCCTCCTCCAGCTCCTTCGTCTGCCCGAGGGCGCGCATGTGCGGGAAGACGCCGTCCTCCATGCCGGTGAGGAACACCACCGGGAACTCCAGGCCCTTGGCGGTGTGCAGGGTCATCAGGGTGATGACGCCCCGGCCCTCCTCGTCCTCGTCCGGGATCTGGTCGGAGTCGGCGACGAGGGCGACCCGCTCCAGGAACTCGGCGAGGCTCGCGGGCTCTTCGCCCTTCTCCTGCTCGAACTCGAGGGCGACGGCGGCGAGTTCCTGGAGGTTCTCGATGCGGGTCTCGTCCTGCGGGTCGGTCGAGGCCTGGAGCTCGGCCAGGTAGCCGGTCCGCTCCAGGACGGCCTCCAGGACGACGGCCGGCCCGGCGCCGGACTCGACGACGGTGCGCAGCTCGTCCATGAGCGCGTTGAACCGCTTCACCGCGTTCGCCGAGCGCGCCGCCATGCCGTACGCCTCGTCGACCCGCTTGAGGGCCTGCGGGAAGGTGATCTTCTCGCGCAGGGAGAGGGCGTCGATCATCGCCTCGGCGCGCTCGCCGATGCCCCGCTTGGGGACGTTGAGGATGCGGCGCAGCGGCACGTTGTCCTCGGGGTTGGCGAGGACGCGGAGGTACGCCAGGACGTCCCGGACCTCCTTGCGCTCGTAGAAGCGCACGCCGCCGACGACCTTGTAGGGCAGTCCGACGCGGATGAAGATCTCTTCGAAGACACGGGACTGGGCGTTGGTCCTGTAGAAGACGGCCACGTCCCCGGCCTTGGCCTCGCCCGCGTCGGTGAGCCGGTCGATCTCGTCGGCGACGAACTGGGCCTCGTCGTGCTCGGTGTCGGCGACGTAGCCGGTGATCTGCGCGCCCGCGCCCGCGTTCGTCCACAGGTTCTTGGGGCGGCGGGACTCGTTGCGCTCGATGACGGCGTTGGCGGCGGAGAGGATCGTCTGGGTGGAGCGGTAGTTCTGCTCCAGGAGGATCGTCGTCGCGTCCGGGTAGTCCTCCTCGAACTGGAGGATGTTGCGGATGGTCGCGCCGCGGAAGGCGTAGATCGACTGGTCGGCGTCGCCGACGACGCACAGCTCGGCCGGGCCGAGGTCCTCGTAGCCGGTGCCGACGAGCTCCCGCACGAGGGTGTACTGGGCGTGGTTGGTGTCCTGGTACTCGTCGACGAGGACGTGGCGGAAGCGGCGGCGGTAGTGCTCGGCGACGTCCGGGAACGCCTGGAGCAGGTGGACCGTCGTCATGATGATGTCGTCGAAGTCCAGGGCGTTGGCCTCGCGCAGCCGCGCCTGGTACATCCGGTACGCCTCGGCGAGCGTCTTCTCGAAGCCGTCGGCGGCCCGGTCGGCGAAGGTCTCCTCGTCGATCAGCTCGTTCTTGAGGTTCGAGATCTTGGCGCTGAAGGACTTCGGCGGGAACTTCTTCGGGTCGAGGTCCAGGTCCCGGCAGACCAGCGACATCAGGCGCTTGGAGTCGGCGGCGTCGTAGATCGAGAAGGAGGACGTGAAGCCGAGCCTCTTCGACTCGCGGCGCAGGATGCGGACGCACGCGCTGTGGAAGGTCATGACCCACATGGCGTTGGCGCGCGGGCCGACGAGCTGCTCGACGCGCTCCTTCATCTCGCCGGCGGCCTTGTTGGTGAAGGTGATCGCCAGTATCTGGCCGGGGTGGACGTGCCGGGTGGCCAGGAGGTGGGCGATGCGGTGGGTGAGGACCCGGGTCTTGCCGGAGCCTGCACCGGCGACGATGAGCAGCGGGGTGCCGGTGTGGACGACGGCGGCGCGCTGCTGCTCGTTCAGCCCCTCCAGGAGCGCGGCGGCGTCCACGACGGGCCGCGGGGCGCCGTCGCGGTAGTGCGTGTCCCGGGGCGGGGGCGCGTCGAAGTGCTCCCCGAAGAGGTCGTGC
>NZ_MWIG01000420.1:0-8310 GCF_002156145.1 Streptomyces sp. NRRL B-24572
CCGCCGTCCTCGCGCTCGCCCTCGCCTCCACCTTCACCACCGGCGACCACCCCCTGCACGCCGCCTATCTGACGCTGCTCGACATCTTCGCCATCGGCGACCCGGCGGTCGGCGAGCCGATCAGCCGCCAACTGCTCCAGATCCTGGCCGGGTTCGTCGGCCTCCTGCTGCTCCCGGTGATCGTCGCCGCCCTCCTCGAAGGCCTCGGCACCTTCCGCACCGCGACCAGCCTGCGCCGCCCGCCGCGCGGACTCTCCGGCCACGTCGTGCTCCTCGGGCTCGGCAAGGTCGGCACCCGTGTCCTCGCCCGGCTCCGCAGGCTGAACATCCCCGTGGTGTGCGTCGAATCCGACCCGGAGGCCCGGGGCATCGCCCTCGCCCGCCGGCTGCGCGTCCCCACCGTCATCGGCGACGTCACCGAGGAGGGCGTCCTGGAGGCCGCCCGCATCCACCGCGCCCACGCCCTCCTCGCCCTGACCAGCGTCGACATCACCAACCTGGAGGCCGCGCTCTCCGCCCGCGCCGTCACCCCGGACCTGCGGGTCGTCCTGCGCCTGTTCGACGACGACTTCGCCACCGCCGTCTTCCGCACCCTGCGCACCGCCCACCCCGGGGCCCTCACCCGGAGCCGCAGCGTCTCCCACCTCGCCGCACCCGCCTTCGCGGGCGCCATGATGGGCCGCCAGGTCTTCGGCGCCGTACCGGTCGAGCGCCGCGTCCTCCTCTTCGCCGCCGTGGACGTCGCGGACCACCCGCTCCTGGAGGGCCGGACCGTCGCCGAGGCCTTCCGTCCGGGTGCCTGGCGGGTCATCGCCCTCGACGGACGCGGACGCGGAGACGGCTCCGGCCAGGACTGGCGTCTCCAGCCGGATCGTCTCCTCGGCGCGGGGGACCGGGTGGTGGTGGCCGCCACCCGCCGGGGCCTGGCCGAACTCCACGGCCGGGGCGGCCGGGACGCCCTCGGCGCGTCGGACAACTCCGTACGAACGGAGCGTGGTTGACCGTAGGATCTGACCGCTCACGTGCCGAAACGGCCCTCAGTGGCCCTCAACGGCCGGCAACGGTCCACGACGGCCCGCACCGGCCCGCACACGCCCGCACCGGTCCGCATCCGCAGTCAGTCAGGAGTCCCTTCCTTGAACACGCCGCACACCACCCCGGCCGCCGGCCGCCCGCCGCACCGCATGGACCCGGCGGGCGGCTGCCCGCACGCGGACAACGCCCGGCTGCTCGCCGAGGGCGCCGTGGCCCCGGTGATCCTGCCCGGCGAGATCGAGGGCATGGCGGTGCTCGGCCACGACGCGCTGCGCGACTTCCTCTCCCACCCCGACGTCGCCAAGGGGCCCCAGCACTTCACCGCGCTCGCCGAGGGCCGCATACCCGAGGGCTGGCCGCTGCTGACCTTCGCCACCGTCCCCGGCATGATCACCGCGGACGGGGCCGACCACCGCCGGCTGCGCACCCTGGTCAGCAGCGCCTTCACCGCCCGCCGGGTCGAGGAGCTCCGCCCGCGCGTCGAGACGGTCACCGCCGGACTCCTCGACGGCCTCGCGGAGGCCGCCCGCGCCGGCGACGGCGTCGCCGATCTGCGCCGCCACTACGCGCTTCCGCTGCCGCTCGGCGTGATCTGCGAACTCCTCGGCGTCGACCCGGCCCACCAGGACCGGCTGCACCACCTGTCCAGTCTGGTCGTCGCCACCGACACCGAGCCCGCCCGGGCCGTCGCCGCCAACCGGGACCTCGTCGAGCTGCTCGCCTCCATCGCCGCCGACAAGGCCGCCGCCCCCGGCGACGACCTCACCAGCGCCCTCATCGCGGCCCGGGACGAGGGCGGCGACCGGCTCAGCCAGCCCGAGCTGATCGGCACCCTGCTCCTGATGATCGTCGCGGGCCACGAGACCACCCTGAACCTCGTCACCAACGCCGTCCGGGCGCTCTGCGCCCACCGCGACCAGCTGGCCCTGGTCACCGAGGGCCGCGCCGACTGGGCCGACGTGGTGGAGGAGACCCTCCGCTGGGACAGCCCGGTCAGCTACTTCCCGTTCCGCTACCCCACCCGCGACCTGACGGTCGGCGGCACGGTCATCCCGCAGGGCATCCCCGTCCTCGCCGGATACTCGGCGGCGGGCCGCGACACCAAGGCCCACGGCCCGGACGCCGACCGCTTCGACATCACCCGCACCGCGACGGCGAAGCACCTCTCGCTCGGCCACGGCCCCCACTACTGCCTGGGCGCCCCGCTCGCCCGGATGGAGGCCGCGATCGCCCTGGAGTCGCTCTTCACCCGCTTCCCCGACCTGGACCTGGCGGTCCCGGAGGCGGAGCTGACCCGCCACTCCGGCTTCGTCGGCAACAGCGTCCGGGCCCTTCCGGTCCGCCCGGGCGTCTGACGGTCCTTCCCGTCCGCCTCAACCGCTGCGCCCCCAGGCGGTCGCGGGGGAGGCCCGCAGGGAGGAGACGAGGCGCAGCAGCCGGTCCTCGTTCCCGGCGAGGCCCGCCGCGCGCAGCGCCTCGTCGGCCTCGGCCATCGGATGGGTGAGCATCACCCCCGCGTACGGGGCGAGCTGCGGGTCGGTCAGCACGGCCTGCGTGGACTCGAGCAGCCGCAGGTACGCCTGGGCGGCCGCGCGCTCGCTGGCGGTGATCGTGGTCATGTCGGGCTCCCTCTCGACAGTTCGGCGCTCACCACCTTCTCGTACGGGTCTGACAACGGGGCTCAGGCCCGCCCGTCGAGGTGTTCCGACAGCCGTTCCAGGAAGACCCGCTGACCGGAGACGAGCAGGGGAGCGGCGGCCTCCGGGGTGAACCAGCCCACCCGGTCGATCTCCGGGAACTCCTCCCGGATCCCGGACCGGGGCGGCCACTCCATGACGAAGGTGCCCGGGACGACCTCGGCCGGGTCGAGGTCGCCCTCGACGGCCCACACGGTGACGAGCTTCCCGTTCCGCTGGCGGGACTCGCCGAGGGCGAACCACTCGCCGTCGGGGGCCGGGAGCCCCAGCTCCTCCAGGAACTCGCGGGCTGCCGCGGCCTCGGGTGCCTCGTCCGGTTCGTACTCCCCCTTGGGAATCGACCAGGCCGACTCCTCGCGGGACTCCCAGAAGGGTCCGCCCATGTGACCGATGAGCACCTCGACGCCACCGCCCGTCGGGCGGCGGAAGACCAGAAGACCCGCGCTGCGCTTGTCCGGCATGCGCCCCAGTCTGGCCGAAGGCTCCGGCCGACGCAGCCCCGCGTGCTCCTATTCCCGCGCGTCGACCGTCACCGGGCCGGTCGCGAGGTCCACCCCGCTCGTCCACCGTGCCCCGAGCCGTACCGAACGCCAGGGGACGAGCGTCCCGCTCAGCCGCTCCCGCCGCAGCGGGACGCCGTTCTGGGCGACGGTCAGGACCGGGCGCACGAGCCGCCGCTCCGGCCGGACGAGCAGGGGCGCCGCCTCCGGACCTGCCAGGCCCGGTGTCACCCACCGCAGCGGGCCCACCGCCGTCACGGGCACCCCGGCGGCCGGCCAGGGGCGGCCGCCGAGCCGTTCGAGCACCGGATCCGCCACCGCCCGTCCCTCGGCGGCGGCCACCGGCGCGGGTTCCACCCCGCGCAGCAGGTTGCCGACGGCGAAGACCCCGGGCTCGGCCGTGCGGAAGCCGGGGTCCGTCACGGGGCCCCGGGTGCCCGGGGCGAGCGGCAGCCCGCGGGCGCGGACGAGCTCGTGGTCCGGGATCCAGTCGCCGGTGAAGACCACCGTGTCGCACCGCAGCACGGCCGTCCGCCCGTCCCCGCCCCGCACCGCGACCCCGGTCAGCCGGCCGCGTCCGAGCAGCTCCGTCACGACCGTGCCGGTCAGGACCGGGACCCTCTCGAACGACACCGTGGCGGAGGGGAGTTCGGTGACGACGGCCGCCACCTCCACCCCGGCCGCGCGCAGCGTGCGCACCGCGCCGCGGGCCACCGGGTCGCCGCCGACGACCACCGCCCGCCGCCCGACGGACTCCCCGAGCGGCCCGACGGACTCCCCGTGCGGCCCGAACCGCGCGACCGTCCGCTGGAGCTCGCCCGTGGTCAGCACCCCGGCCGGCCGCGTGCCCGGGACGAGCCGGGCGCTGCGGGGCCGTTCGCGGGCCCCGGTGGCGAGGACCACCGCGCCCGCCCGGATCCGTTCGAGCCCCGTCGGGGCGGTGACGTCCAGGGTGAGGGGCCCGGCCCAGCCGGTGGCCGAGACGCCGGTACGGACGACCGCTCCCGCCCGCAGGGCCGCCCGCACCGCGCGCCGCGCGTACGCCGGGCCGTCCAGGGCGCGCCCCCGGGCGTCCGCGCCGAACCCCGGCCGGACGCAGTGGCGCGGCACCCCGCCCGCCGCGGCCTCCCGCTCCAGGACCTCGACGCGGCCCGCGCCCGCCGCCGCGAGCCGGGCGGCCGCGGCGAGCCCGGCGGGTCCCGCGCCCACGACGAGGACGTCGACCGTGCGGATCACCGGGCCCCCTCCTCGTACAGCCGCTCCTCGAAGAGGGCCCGTACCTCCGCGCCGCAGTGGTTCCCCTGGCAGCGGCCGCCCCGGGCGCGCGTCCTGCGCCGCAGCCCGTCGAGGCCGCCGGGCGGGATCGTCGAGCCGAGGGCGGCCCGGATCTCGCCCCGGGTGACCCGCTCGCAGTGACAGACGATCATCCCGAACTCCGGTTCGCGGGCGATGAGTTCGGCGTCGCGGTACGGACGGGGGAAGGCCTCGCCGAGGTTCGGCATCCGGACCGGGGCGAGCGGACGGGACGGTCCCGGATCGAGGCCGCAGTCCGCGAGGAGGCCGAGCACGTGCTCGGCGATGGCCAGGGAGGCGGTGAGCCCGGTGGAGCGGATCCCGCCCACCGTCACGTACCGCAGCCCGGGGTGGGCGGCGATCCGGTAGTCCTCCTGTCCGGTGGCGGCCCGCAGCCCCGCGTAGACGGCGGTGACCTCCTCGTCGAGCAGCGCGGGGAGGATCCGGCCGCCCTGCTCGCGCAGCCCGGCGAGCCCCTGCGCCGTCGTGTCCGTGGCGGTCTTGTCGTCGAGGTCCTCGGCGGTGGGTCCGAGCATGACGTTCCCGTACACCGTCGGCGAGACGAGCACGCCCTTGCCGAGCGGCCCGGGCACGGGCAGCAGGATGTGCCGGACCAGGTCGCGGGCGAACTTGTCGAAGACGAGCAGCTGGCCCCGGCGCGGGGTGACGGTGAAGTCCTCCCGGCCGACCAGGGCGTCGAAGGCGTCGGCGTGGAGACCGCAGGCGTTGACGAGGAGGCGGGTCCGCAGCACCCCGCGCCGGGTGACGAGCCGGTGGTACGGATCACCCGGACGCACCTTCTCCACCCGGCAGTTCAGGTGCAGGTCGACCCCGGAGCGGACGGCCTGGGTGGCGTACGCGAGGGTGGTCGTCCACGGGCAGATCACCGACTCGCCCGGCACTTCGAGCGCGCCGAGGGCGCCCGGACCCAAGTGGGGTTCGCGTACGGCCAGTTCGGGCGCCGAGAGGAGGCGGGTGGCGTGGTGGCCGTTGCGCTCGGCCTTCTCCGCGAGGCGGGGGAGCGCCGCCCGCTGCTCCTCGTCCCAGGCGACGAGCAGGGCGCCCAGCGGCTCCACGGGAATGCCGGCCTCCCGCGCGTACGAGCTGAGCAGCCGGTGCCCCTCGCGCACGAGCCGGGCCTCCAGCGTGCTGGGCGCGGCGTCGAAACCTGTGTGCAGGATGGCCGTGTTGGCCTTGGAGGTGCCGTCGCCGACGTCGTTCGCGGCCTCCACGAGCGCGATCCGCAGCGGGTGACGGGCCAGCGTGCGGGCGATCGCGGAACCCACGACCCCCGCGCCGACGACCACGACGTCGTACTCCGCGGCCTCGCCGGTGGGGAGCGGTCCGGTCCGTGTGACGCTCATACGGCCCCGCCGCCGACCGCGGTACCGAGACCGGCCCCGCCGCCCGCACCGGACCCCGACGCCGACCCGGCAACCGCGTCCGCGCCCGCAGTGTCCTCGCCGGTACCGCCCGTACCGCCCGCGCCCCCCGACCGTTCCGCCAGCGCCGTCACCTCCGCGCGGAAGCGCCCGAGGCGCTCCGCCGCCTCCCCGGCCGAGATCCGGGGCTCGTACACCGCCGAGGGCTTCCACTCCGGCACGGCCTCGCGGAGCGTGAGCCCCGGCTGGTGTCCGAGCCGGGCGACCGCGCCCACGCCGAGCGCCGTGGCATCGGGCAACGACGCGACCTCGACGGGGAGTTGCAGCAGGTCGGCCTGGGTCTGCATGAGCAGGGCCGACCGGGTCAGGCCGCCGTCGGCGCGCAGCGCGGTCAGCGGCGCGCCCCGGTCCGCGGCGGCGGCCGCGGCGAGCTCCACGACCTGGGCGGCGATGCCCTCGCACAGGGCGCGCACCAGATGGCCGGGGCCGGTGTCCAGGCCGAGTCCGGTGAGCGAGCCGCGTACGTCCCCCCGCCACCAGGGCGCGGCGAGCCCGGCGAACGCGGGGACGAAGGTGACGCCGCCGGTGTCCGGCACACCGCCGCCGACCGCGTCGAGCTCCCCGGCCCCGGAGATCACGCCCAGGTCGGTGAGCCAGCGCACGGCCGAGGAGACCGTGTACACCTGGCCGTCCAGGCAGTGGGTGACGCGCCCGCCGAGCCGCCAGGCCACGCAGCCCACCAGTCCGGAGGCGGTGCGCCGGGGCTCGGGACCGGTCTGCGCGAGGAGGAAGGCGCCCGTGCCGTAGGTGCACTTGGCGGCGGCGGGGTCGTCGGCGCTCTGGGCGAGCAGCGCCGCCTGCTGGTCCACCAGGAGCCCGGTGAGCGGCAGGGCGGGGCCGAACGCGGTCGTGGTGCCGACCGGGGTGTCGCAGTCCACGACCCGGGGGAGCGCCTCGCCGCCGAGTCCGTACAGGTCGAGGGCGGTCTGAGACCAGGCGACCGTGTCGAGGTCGAGGAGGCCGGTCCGCCCGGCGGTCGCCGCGTCCGTGACGAACGCGCCGGTGAGCCGGTGGACGAGCCAGGCGTCGCTGGTGGTGACGACGCCCGCGCCGGTGGCGTGGCGGCGGATCCAGGCCATCTTCGGCGCCGCGAAGTACGGGTCCACCGGAAGGCCGGTGAGACGGCGCAGCTCCTCGGCACGGTCGTCGAGGCCGGCGCAGACGGAGGCCGCCCTGCGGTCCTGCCAGACGAGTGCGTCGGTGAGCGGTTCGCCGGTGGCGGGGTCCCAGGCGAGCACGGTCTCGCCCTGGTTGGCGAGGCCCACGGCGACGACGCGCGCGTCCGCCTCGGCGAGCGCCGCGCGCCCGGCGGCGACCACCGAGTCGTACAGCTCACGCGGGTCGACCTCGACCAGGCCGCCGGGGAGGTGGCGGGGCCGGACCGGGGCCGTCCCGGTGCCGATGACGCCGCGCTCGGGGCAGAGGACGAGGGCCTTCGTGCCGGACGTGCCCTGGTCGACGGCGAGTACCGCTCCGCCCGTCATTCCGCTGCTCCCGTCGTTCGACCGCTCCGTGATCATCCGATCACCGAAAAGGGTCAGGGTGCCGCCGCCCGGGACCTTCGTCAAGCCTCGGCGAACGACCCCGTCAGGTCGCCGGGAATACCTGACAGTAAGTCAAATTCAGTCGTTGGCTCAATAGTTGCTGTCACAAAAGAAAGTGGACCGGTCGCATCCAGAGCCCTCTATAGTGATCGCCGATCAACGGCCGGGACGCCCGCCGGGGGACTGACCACCCCCTCCATCCACCGAGGACCCATGTCATCCACACCACGCCCCACCCCCTGATGGCCGGACACGGATTCCGGCCCGTCTACCACCCCGCCGGCCACGACCACGCCCTGCGCAACGCCGTCCAGGACTTACGCACAGGCCGCTGGGTGGCCATGGCCCGGCTGCTCGACGAGACCTCCGACTGGGAGGCCTGGACCCGGCGCACCCAGGTCCTCGCCACCGTCGCNNCGAGCGCGCCGTCCGCGCCCACCGCTCCGGCCACGCCAGGACCCTCGAACTCTGGCAGGAGGCCCGGACCGCCTGCCGCGAGGCCTCCGACCGGTCGCCCGCCGACCCCGTCCCCTGGGTCGGCCTCATCGCCCTCGCCGCCCTCGACGGAAGCCAGCGCATGGCCGAGCACCGGCTCACCCCGCCGGCGCCCATGCTGCCGCCCGGCCCCTGGGGCCTGCTCGCCGAGGTGGAGAAGCGCGACCCGCACAACCGCGAGGCCCACCACCGCATGCTGCAGTTCGTGTACGCCCGCCGGTCCGGACCCCTCTCCGAGGCCGTCAACTACTCCTACTGGGCGGCGGGTTCGGCACCCGTCGGCTCCGCCCTGCACGCCCTCCCG
>NZ_MWIG01000421.1:0-18829 GCF_002156145.1 Streptomyces sp. NRRL B-24572
GCGGCGATCAGGCCGTAGGAGAGGGCGAGGTTGCCGGAGATGTTGCGGTAGGTGCCGGTGGGGAAGGCGCGGGTGGCGGGGGCGACCTCGTAGGAGACGGCGAAGTCCTCGGTGGTCTCGCCGAAGTTCCAGCCGGCCCGGAAGGCGACGATGTTGGCCTCGGCGATCTCGGGCTTCTTGGCGAACTTGGTGCGCAGGAAGGCCTCGGTGGCCTCGGTGGGCCGGTGGTACATCCAGGACAGCAGCCCGAGCGCGAACATGTTCTTGGAGCGTTCGGCCTCCTTGCGGGACAGGCCGAAGTCCTTCAGGGCCTCCAGGGTCAGGGTGGTCAGCGGCACGGGGTGGACCCGGTAGCCGTCGAGGGAGCCGTCTTCCAGGGGGTTCTCGGTGTAGCCGACCTTGGCCATGGCGCGTTTGGCGAATTCGTCGGTGTTGACGATGATCTCGCCGCCGCGGGGTACGTCGGCGATGTTGGCCTTGAGGGCGGCGGGGTTCATGGCGACCAGCACGTTGGGGGCGTCGCCGGGGGTCAGGATGTCGTGGTCGGCGAAGTGGAGCTGGAAGGAGGAGACGCCCGGGAGGGTTCCGGCGGGGGCGCGGATCTCGGCGGGGAAGTTCGGCAGTGTGGAGAGGTCGTTCCCGAAGGACGCGGTCTCCGAGGTGAAGCGGTCACCCGTGAGCTGCATGCCGTCACCGGAGTCACCCGCGAAACGGATGACCACCCGGTCGAGTCTGTGGATCTCTTTGTGGATCTCTGTGCCGAGGACCGGCATCGGGGAATCTCCTTGTGGGGGAGGCGGAGGGGGTCAGCTCGCCGTGGCGAGGACGACGGCGGCCGCGAACGAGGGGGTGGGAGCGGGCAGGTCGTGGAAGGTGAAGTCCCTTATCGCGGCGGGTGCTTCGGACACGCCGACGTACGGGTCGGTGACGCCGTACGCGAGTCCCGCCCCCGTCGCCTTCAGGTACGCCTCCTTGCGCGTCCACACCCGGGCCAGGGCCCCGGGGCGGTCCGCGTCCGGCAGGGCGCGCAGGGCGTGCTGCTCGCGCGGGTGCAGGGAGGGCAGGAGTTCTTCGGTGATGTCCGGCCGGGGGACGCCTTCGACGTCGGCGCCCACCGTGACCCCCGATACGGCGATCAGGGCGAGCCCGCCGCTGTGCGAGAGGGAGAAGTGGGGGCCGCCGCCGGCCAGGGCGGGCCGGCCGTGGGGTTCGCCGCAGCAGGGGCAGTCCTCGCGGACGAGGTCCACCGATTCGGGTGCGAGTCCGGTGTAGCCGCTCAGGACGAGGCGGAGGCCGATGTGCGCGGCCCGGTAACGGTGTCGGTCGCCGGGGCGGCGCAGCCGGGCGGAGCGTTCCCGTTCCGCCGTGCTCAGCGGTGCTTGCTCGGCCGCCACCGGGTGGCCGCCCACGACCTCCCGGTCGGTGTCCAGCCACCACAGGGCCACGTCCTCGCCCCGCAGGGGCGGGCCCGGCTCCGGGGGCGTGTCGTCGAGGGCGCGGTAGTGGTGCTGGAAGGGGGTGTACGCGAGCTCAGGCATCGGCGCCGGTCCCGGCGAGCTCGCGGATGGTGGGCGTGCGGAACAGGTCCCGCAGCGGTACGGCCGGCAGTCCGCGGTTGCGCAGTGCGGCGCTGATCCGTACCGCGAGCAGGGAGTTGCCGCCGAGCTCGAAGAAGTCGTCGTCGAGTCCGACCCGCGTGCCGAGCACGGTCGACCAGATCTCCTGGAGCACCGCGGCGGTTCCCTGCTCCCCGGTGGAGGCCGGTGCGGGGGCGGGGACGGTGCGGGCGGGTTCCGGCAGGCGGGAGGCGTCGAGCTTGCCGTTGGTGGTGAGCGGCAGGGAGTCGAGCGCGGTGACGGTCGCGGGGAGCATGTAGCCGGGCAGTACGGTCGCGGCCCGCTTGCGCACTCCGACGGTGTCCAGGTCCGCCGGGACGACGTAGGCGTCGAGGCGGGCGGTGGCGGGGTCGTCCGGGTCCTCACGGCGCACGATCACGGCCGCCGCGCGGACGTCCGGGTCCTCCAGGAGGACGGAACGGATCTCGTCGAGTTCGATGCGGAAGCCGCGGATCTTCACCTGGCTGTCGATGCGTCCCAGGTGTTCCAGGGTGCCGTCGGGGCGCAGCCGCCCGAGGTCGCCGCTGTGGTACTGGCGGCCGTCCCGGTCGGCCGCGAACCGGTCGGCCGCGAACCGGTCGGCCGCGAACCGCTCGGTCGCGAACGGGTCGGCGGTGAACCGGGCGGCGGTGAGCTCGGGTTGGCCGAGGTAGCCGAGGGCCACGCCCGCGCCGCCGACGCGGATCTCTCCGGTGACGCCGGGCGGGACGAGCCGGCCGCGCGCGTCCGTCACGTACAGGTGCCAGCCGGGCAGCGCCGGACCGACGGACTTCGAGCCGGCGAGGGCCAGCTCCCGGGTCAGGGTCTGTGCGGTGACGTGCACGGTGGTCTCGGTGATGCCGAACATGTTGACCATGCGGCACTCGTCCTCCGGGTGCCGGTCGAACCAGCGCAGCAGCATGCGGGCGTCCAGCGGCTCGCCGCCGAAGACGACCAGCCGGACGGCGAGCCGGGCGTGGTCGGTCTCCAGGAGCTGGGAGAAGGCGGAGGGCGTCTGGCTGAGGACGGTGACCCGTTCGCGCTCCAGCAGGTCGCGGAACTCCCCGGGCTCGCGGGAGACGAGGTACGGCACGACCACGAGCCGTCCTCCGGTCAGCAGGCAGCCCCAGATCTCCCAGACGGAGAAGTCGAACGCGCCGGAGTGGAAGAAGCTCCATACGTCGGCCGGGCCGAGACCGTACTCGTCGCGGGTCGCGTCGACGAGCGCGACGACGTTGCGGTGCGGCACGACGACGCCCTTGGGGCGGCCGGTGGAGCCCGAGGTGTAGATGACGTACGCCGGGTCGTCGGGGCCCGCGGCGCCCGCCGGTTCGGCGAGGCCGGGCGCGTCACCCGAGGCGAGCAGCTCGTCGGGGGTGACGGGGGCGCCCGCCTCGGCGGGGTACTCCGCGAGCCGGGTGATCACCAGGTCGAGGCCGGCGTCCCGCGCCGTGTGGGCGAGCCGGTCGGCCGGGTAGGCCGGGTCCGTGGGCACGTACGCCGCGCCCGCCTTCAGTACGCCGAGCATGGCCGCCACGAGTTCGGTGGTCCGCTCCAGGCAGATGCCGACCCGGTCGCCCGGGGTCACCCCGTGCGCCACCAGGCCCCGGGCCAGCCGGTCGGCCCGCCGGTCGAGCTCGCGGTAGGTGAGGGACGTCGTCCCGTCGTCGACCGCCGGAGCGTCCGGGCGGGCGGCGGCCACCCGCGCGAAGGCGTCGACGAGCCGCTCCGGTACGCCGGTCAGGGCGCCGTCCGGCCGGCCGAGGGCCGCCACCCGCTCGCGCTCGGCGGCGTCGAGGAGCTCGACGTCGTCGGTGGGGATCTCCGGGGTCTCGGCGAACTGGCGCAGGACGTGGGCCAGGTGGCGCAGGAACCCCTCGACGGTCTCGGGAGCGAGGTGGCTGCGGCGGAACGCGGCCCAGAGCCTGCTGCCGGTCGGCTCCCCGCCCTCCTCCGCCGCCTCGGGCGGCAGCACGGCGAGGGTCAGCGGGAACGGCGGAGCGAGGCAGGGCAGGTACTCGCCCGCGTTCGCGACCGGGGCCGCGGGCTCGATCAGACCCGCGGTCACCGGGTGCTCCGACGGCACCGGCACGGCGGCACGCAGCGCGGCGAGCGAGGTGTCGCCGGGGAGCGCGTGGGCGAGGGCGCCGCGCCGGTCACTGGCGACGGTGACGACACCGGTGGCGCCGTGCCCCTCGTAGCGGTGCATGGTCAGGGCGAGGGCGGCGAGCAGCACGGCCGGGTCCGCCGTGCCCGGCAGGTCGTCGGGCAGGTCGTGGAAGCGGGTCTCCCAGGCGGTGGCGGAGCGGGTCCCGCCACCCCAGTCCGGTGCCGGGGCCGCGGCGGGTGCGCGAACGGACGAGCCGGACAGGGGACCGGGATCCGCCCCCGTGACCAGCGCCCCCACCAGACCGTCGAGACCGGCCCGGTCGAGCACCGCGCGGTCGGCGACCACGACCAGGTCCGCGAGACCGTCCCGGTAGCGCAGCAGGACGCACCGCACGGCAGCCGTCGGCCGGTTCAGCTCGGCGTTCCACCGGCGGCGGGCCTCCGGCTCGCCCGAGCCGGCCGCGACCTCCTCCACCCACAGCCGCCACGGGCCCGCCGCGCCCAGCCGGGCGGTCAGCTCGGCGTCGCTCACCGAACCGCTCAGCCGGACCCGTACGGCATGGCACTGCTCACCCTCCATGGGGCGTCCTCCTTCTCTTTCACACACGTCACAACTGCCGGCCACGGGCCGGTCCCGCGCCGCCTCAGCGCGCGGTGAACCCGCCGTCCACGGTCAGCACGGATCCGGTCACCTGCCGGGCGTCGTCCGAGAGGAGGTAGACCACGGCGGCGGCCACGTCCTCGGGCTCGATCAGGGCGTTCATGGGCTGCGCCTCGGTGAACGTCTGCTCGTGCTCGCCCACCTGCACCTCCAGTGCGCGGGCGATCTCGGCGAGCATCCGGCCCTCGGCGGTGGCGTCGTCCCGCACCGATCCGGGGCACACGGCGTTGACCCGCACCTTGGTGGGCGCGTAGTCGAGGGCCGCGGCCTTCGTCAGCCCGATCAGGCCGTGCTTGGCGGCGACGTAACCGGCGAAGTGCCGGTAGCCGACCAGTCCGGCCGTCGAGGAGACGTTGACGACGGAGCCGGAGCGGCGGGCGCTCATCGCCCCGGCGACCGCGCGGATGACCCGGTAGGCGCCCGAGAGGTCGACGTCGATCATCAGCGCCCACTCGTCCTCGCGGATCTCGTGCACCGGCCTGCCCGAAGGGGCCGCGATCCCCGCGTTGTTGACGACGCCGTCGATCCTGCCGAACCGGTCCTCGGTGAGGGCCACGGCGGCCTCCACCGACGACAGGTCGCGGACGTCGCAGGCGGCGGTGAGCACGGCGACGCCGTGCTTGCGGCACAGCGCGGCGGTGTGCTCCAGCTGGCCGCGGGTGCCCAGCGGGTACGGCACGCCGTCGAGGTCGTCGCACAGGTCCAGGAGCGCGAGGTCGGCGCCCTCGGCGGCGCAGGCGAGGGCGGTGGCCCGGCCGAGGCCCCGGGCCGCGCCGGTGATCAGGACGGTCTTGCCGGTCAGACGCACAGTTCCTCCGCCGCCCGGTCCAGGTTCTCGGCGAGGATCCGGAGCAGCTCCGGCGCCGACTCGGCCAGGTACATGTGGCCGCCGTCCAGCTCCACGGCCCGGAACCCGGCGTCCGTGGTGCGCGCCCACGCCTCGGCCTCCGTGCGGCTGACGAGGGTGTCGGCCCTGCCGCGCAGGCTGGTAACGGGGACCGGGAGCGGCCGGTCGTCGGCCGGCAGGTAGGACTCGTGCATCTCGACGTCGGCGCGGAGCGTGGGCAGGATCAGCTCGCGCATCTCGGGGTCCTGGAGGGCCTCGTCGCTGTAGCCGGCGAACTCGCTGACGCGGGCCAGGAAGGCGTCGTCGTCGAGGCCGGTGGCGTGAGCGCTCCGGGGCTCGGCCGGGTGCGGGGAGCCGCTGGCGAAGAGGTGGACGACCGTCACGTCCGCGGTCGCGGTGAGCCGGCGGGTCAGCTCGTACGCGAGGACCGCGCCGAGGCTGTGACCGAACAGGGCGACGCGGTGCGTCCCCGGGGTGTCGCCGAGCGCGGCGAGCAGGTCGGTGCGCAGCCCTTCTGCGGCGGCGGACGCGTCCCGGTAGGGCTCCTCGTCGATGAGGCGCTCCCGGCCCGGCAGCTGGAGCGGCAGGACGTCGATGCCGAGGGGTTCGGCGATGCGCTGCCAGGGCCGGTAGAAGGAGGCGCCGGCACCCGCGAAGGGCAGGCAGACGAGCGTGGTGCGGTCGGTCATGTCAGTTCCCCTCGGGGGCGTCGGCGGCGCGGCGGACGTCGTAGGTGACGGGCAGCCTCACCAGGCCGCGGCTGGTGGAGTTGTCGAAGAGCCACTCGATCTCCTCCTCGGGCACGGCCAGGCGCAGGCCCGGCAGGCGGCGCAGCAGGGTCGTGAAGGCGATCTGGCCCTCGACCCGGGAGAGCGGCGCGCCGACGCAGAAGTGCGGGCCCTGTCCGAAGGCGAGGTGGCGGTTGGCGGTGCGGGTGATGTCCAGCTCGTCGGGGTTCTCGAAGGCCTCGGGGTCCCGGTTGGCGGAGCCCATCAGCAGGTGGACGAAGCTCTCCTTGGGGATGGGGCAGCCGCCGAGCTCCATGTCCTCGGCGGCGACGCGGAGGGTGCCGCGGTAGACCGGGGACTCGAAGCGCAGGAACTCCTCGATGGCCGACTCGGCCAGCTCCGGCCGGCTGCGCAGGAGTTCGAGCTGGTCGGGGTGGGTGAGCAGGGCGTGGACGCCGTTGCCTATGAGGTTGGCGGTGGTCTTGTGCCCGGCGATGATCAGCAGGACGAGGGTGGAGATCAGCTCGTCGTTGGTGAAGCGGCCCTCCTCGTCGGCGGCCCGCACCAGGATGCTGACCAGGTCCTCGCCGAGGTCCGCGCGTCGGTCGGCGAGCAGGTCGGTCAGATAGCGCTCGATGTTCTCGCTGGCGTCCTTGAGCTTCTCGTTGGACTCGGCGTCGGGGTACGGGGCGCCGCTGAGCCAGTTGCCCCAGGTGTGCAGCTGCGGCCGGTCCTCGACCGGGACGCCGAGGAACTCGCAGATGACGCGCATCGGCAGCGAGAAGGCGAACTCCGTCAGGTTCACCTCGCCGTGCTCGGGGAAGGCGTCGATGAGCTCGTCGGTGATCTCCTGGATGCGCGGGCGCAGCACCTCCATCCGGCGCGGCACGAAGGCGCGGCTGACGAGCTTGCGCAGCCGGGTGTGCTCCGGCGGGTCGGCGGTCAGCATGTTGCGCACCAGGACCGGGCTGGAGTCCTTGACGAGGTCGCGGAACCAGGCGGGGGCGTTGTCGACCTTCTTGGACAGGCGCGGGTCGCTGAAGGCCTTGAGCGCGGTCGCGTAGTCGGCGACCACGTAACCCTCGCCGCCCACGGGGTAGTTGATGGCGTGGACCGGGCAGCCGGTGGCACGCAGCTTGGCGTTGCCCGTGTGGAGGTCGTTGCCCTCGGGGGCGGTGAAGAACTCGGGGGGGAGCTGCTCGGCGGTGCGGGGGAGTTCGGTGGTCATCGGGTCTCTCCTTCGTTGTCCGCGGACGCCTTGTCGGTGGACGTCTTGTCGGCGGAGGCCTTGTCGGTGGACGTCTTGCCGGCGGGCGTCGCGTCGGCGGACACGGTGTCCGCGTACGTCTCCGGGGGCGCGAGGTTGCGGATGCGCGGGCTGAGGGTGGGCAGGGCGGCCAGTCCCGAGACGACGGCCATGACGGTGAACACCCAGACCGGGCCGGCCTGGTCGAAGATGGTGCCGATGGCGAACACGCCGACGGGGGCGGCGATCATCGACATGAACATCACGGCACCGAGGACCCGGCCCTGCGCCTTGTCCGGGACCATCGCCGCGAGGTAGGCGAGGAACAGGGCGCTGGTGATGGGCCCGCGCAGGAACACGCAGGCGACGATGACGCCGAGCGGGACGAGCCCGGAGACGTTGGCGAGCAGCACGGCGGCCACCGGGCCGATCCACGCGGCGGTCAGGAAGAGCTTGGCCGGTGCGACCCTCTTGATGACCGGGCCCGCGATGAGCGAGCCGACCAGACCGCCGACGCCGGCGATGGACAGCAGCATGCCGGTGAAGCTCGCGGAGGCGCCCCGGCTCTCGGCGGTGGCGATGAGTGCGAGGAAGACGCCGGAGTGGGTGAACGCCATGTTCGAGCCCATGATCCAGACGATCAGCAGTCGCAGCACCGGCTGGCGCGCCAGGATCCGGAAGCCCTCGGCCGTGTTGCGCTTCTCCCCGGGGGCGAGCTGCTCCACCTTCATCGGCTTGCGGATGAACAGCAGCAGGATCGTGGAGACGAGGAAGCCGACGGCCGCGCTCAGGAACGGGAAGGCGCGCGCCACGCCGAAGAGGGTGCCGCCGACGGGCGGGCCGCCCATGGTCGCGGCGAAGTAGCGGATCTGGTTCTGGGCGGTGGCCTGGGTGAGCTGGGACGGCGGGACGAGCTGCTTGATCGCGGCGAGACCGGTCGGGTTGGAGATGCCGAGACAGGCGGCCGAGCCCACGGCGATGGTGAAGATGAGGGCGGGGTGGGTCTGGCCGGCGAGGATCAGCACGCCGAAGAGGCCGAGCAGGACGACCCGGACCACATTGCAGATGATCATCAGCAGCCGGCGGTCCATCCGGTCGGCGAGCGTGCCGCCGGGGATGGAGAGCAGGCTGGCGGTGATGAGCTGGGCCGATCCGACCGCGCCGGCGTAGAAGGCGGAGCCGGTGGACGACAGGATGAGCAGGGGGTACGCGACCTCCGCGGTCTCCTTCGCGAGCGCGGCGAACGCCTCGCTGGTCCACAGCGCCTGGAAGTCGAGGTTCTTCAGGAGCGGCTTCTCCGGCGTCTCCGCCGTCTCCGGCTGCTCCGGCTTCTCCGTCTGCCCCGGCTCCTTCCGAAGCTCCGGCTCCTTCCGAAGCTCCGGGCGCTCCTCTTCCTTCCGCTCCTCGTCCGCCGCACTGTCGGGCGGTGTCTGTGAGACCGTCATGAGTCCTTCCTCTCCTTGTGTTCCGCGGCCCGGGGGACCGTCTTGAGTGCCTCGTCGATGCGCGAGGCCAGCTCGTCGACGTGCGGGGACCGCAGCATCGACCAGTGGTCGCCGGGGACCGGGACCACGCGCAGACCCGCCGGGTACAGCCCCGCGAGACGCCGGCCGAGCCGGGCGGCCGTGCCAGGGTCCGCGTCCGCCTTGAAGAGCACGGCGGGGCACGTCACCGGGCCCGGCCGGTGGGCCAGCAGGGCGGCCTGGCCGGCGAGGAACCGGCGGCGCGCCTCCGGGTCGGCGCGGAGCGCCCCGGCGGCCGGCCCGACCCCGAGCAGGGTGTCGAGGCCCGCCCGTACCCCGCCGAGCAGGAAGTCCGGGGCCGCGGCGACGGGCAGCGGCCGGGTGTCGGGCACATAGCCGTCGAGGCCGAACAGCAGGTCCACCGACCGCCCCCGGCGGATGAGCAGCCGCGCGGTCTCGTGCGCGACGACGGCGCCGAAGGACCAGCCGCCGAGGGTGTACGGACCTTCCGGCTGGGCGTCCAGCAGGGTCCGGGCGTGTGCGGCGGCCAGGGCACGGATGCCGCCGCCGCGGGGCACGGGCCGCTCCAGGGCCAGCACCGGACGGTCGCCCGCGGGGGAGAGGCGCGCGGCCAGCTCCCGGTAGGGCAGGGCGTTGCCGAGGGCGTCCGCGACGAGGAAGACGGGACGTCCGGTGCCCTCCCGCAGGGTGGCCACTCCGGGCGGCGGCGCGTCGTGGACGGGGCCGTCCTCGCCGGGCAGCCGCCGGTCGACGAGCTCGACGAGTCCGGCGAAGGTGCCCTTCAGGGAGAAGTCGGTGACGGAGACCTCCGCACCGAGGCGTTCGCGGACGGCGTTGGTGAGCGCGAGGGCGAGCAGCGACTCGCCGCCGAGCGTGAAGAAGTCGTCCCCGTCGGCCACGGCGGCGACGCCGAGGGTCTGGCACCACACCTCTTCGAGGACGGTCCGCCGGGGGCGGTGTCCGGCGTCCGGGCGCCCGGGGGCCGGGGCCGGGCTCCGCCCCTCGTACGACGCCTTCGCCTTCACCGTCGCCGGGTCCTCGCCCAGGAACGGGTGCGCGGGCAGCGAGCAGTGCGCGGGCCGGTCCTCGGGGTCGGCGTACCGCGCATCGAGGACCGTCTCCAGGGCGCGGTCGACGCCGAGTTCCCACAGGGCGCCGATCGCGTCGAGGAGCCCGGTCTCGGCGTCGGCCCGCCCGCCGGGGGCGAGCCGTACGGTCCGGTGGCCGGGGGCCCAGCCGGGCGCGGTCCGCAGCGAGCCGGTCATCGAGCCGCCGGGGCCCAGTTCGAGGTAGGTGGTGCAGCCGGCGGCCAGCAGGGTGGCGGTGCCGGTGTCGAGCCGGACCGGCTCGCGCAGGTGCGCGGCCCAGTAGCCGGGTTCGGCCGCGGCCTCGGGATCGGCCCAGTCGCCGGTGGTGTTGGAGATGTACGGCAGCCGTGGCGGGCGGGCGGGCATCGACGACAGATGGTCCCGCACCGCCTCGGCTGCCGAGTTCATGGCCGGCGAGTGGAAGGCCCGCCGGGTGTGGACGGGGGTGACGCGCAGTCCGTCCAGCGCGTCCCCCGCGAGGAGGGAGTCCATGGCGGCCTCGGGGCCCGAGAGCACCGCCGAGCCGTTGCCGCGCACCGCGACGGTGACGGCCGCGTCCGCGGGCAGCCGGGCCTCGACCTCGGCCGGGGCGGCCTCTACCAGGGCCATCCGGCCGGGGGAGGCGTCGCGCATCGCGACGGCCCGCCGGTGGACCAGGCCGACGGCGTCCGGCAGGCTCCACGTCCCGGCGAGGGCTGCGGCGGCGTACTCGCCGATGCTGTTGCCGAGCATGGCGTGCGGGGTGACGCCCCACGCGGCCAGCTGGCGTCCGAAGGCGAGGCCCAGGGCGAAGAGGCCGAGCTGCTGGTGGACGGTGTCGGCGTACCAGTCGTCGGCGTCCGGGCCGGCGGACGCCGGGACGATCACGGGGCCGAGGTCCACGCCGCACTGCTCGTCCGCGAGCGTGCGGATCTCGTCGAAGGCGGCGCGGAACTCCGGCAGCAGGCGGTACGCGGCCTCGCCCGCGGCGCTCTTGAGCGTGCCCTGGCCCGGGAAGAGGAAGGCCACCTTGCCCAGCCGCCGCGGCTCGCCGGCCGCGGCGGTCGCCGCGCGCAAGGCCTCGGGGGCCCGGGCCGCGTCGCGTACGACCACGGCCTGCCGGTGCCGGTGGACCCGCCGCCCGGCCAACGTCCGTGCGACGGAGCCGAGTTCCGGCGCCTCGGACCCGGGCGCGGGCGTGTCGTGATTCGATGCCTCGGCCTCGTGCCCGGTGGTCTGTGTGGGCGTGTCGAGGTCCGGGGCCTCGGCTCCGTGCCCGACCGCCCCTGTCGGCGCGTCGAGTTCCTGGGCGGAGGCCGCGGTCTCCCGCGCCTCCACCGCGGTGGCGAAGTGATCCGCCAGCGCCTCGCCCAGGCCCGCCAGGGCCCGCGGGCTCTGCGCCGACAGTGCCAGCAGCTCCGGCCCGGCGGCCCGCGGGCCGGCGGGCCGGCGGCGGACGGCCGGCGCCTCGGTCAGTACCGCGTGCGCGTTGGTGCCGCCCACGCCGAACGAGCTGACCGCGCCTGCCCGCAGCTCCTGCCCCGCGCCGAGCTCCCAGGGCTCGAAGCGCTCCGTCACCCGGAACGGCGAACGCTCCAGGTCGAGCAGCGGGTTGGGGGCCGTGTAGTGCGCGGTCGGGTAGATCTCGCGGTGCTCCAGCATGAGCGCCGTCTTGATCAGACCCGTGACCCCGGCGGCCGCGCCGGTGTGCCCGACATGGCCCTTGACGGCGCCGAGCGCGCACCAGCCGGTCTCCCCGCTCGCCGCCCCGAAGACCTCGGTGAGCGCCTGGACCTCGATGGGGTCGCCCAGCTGCGTGGCGGTGCCGTGCGCCTCCACGTGCCCGATGGCGGTGGGGGCGAGGCCCGCGGCGTCCAGGGCCGCGCGGATGACCTCGCTCTGGCCGGTGGCGGAGGGCGCGGTGAAGGCCATCTTGTCCGCGCCGTCGTTGTTGACCGCCGTACCCGCGATGACGGCCGCGATCCGGTCGCCGTCGCGTACGGCGTCGGCGAGCCGCTTGAGCACGACCACGCCCACGCCCTCGCTGGGCACCGTACCCCCGGACCGGACGTCGAACGGGCGGCAGTGCCCGTCCTGCGCGAGGATCCCGCCGGGCTCGAAGAGGTAGCCCCACTCGCCGTCCGGCATCACGGTGACGCCGCCCGCGAGGGCCGCGTCGCACTCGCCGCCCACCAGCGCCCGCACCGCGAGGTGGACGGCGGTGAGCGAGGTGGAGCAGGCGGTCTGCACGGTGAGGGCGGGGCCGCGCAGGCCGAGCTTGTAGGCCACGCGGGTGGCGACGAAGTCCTTCTCCCGCCCGATGTGCCGCGCCAGTTCGCCCAGCCCGTCGTCGTCGCGGCCAGGACCCGAGCGGTCGGCGCCCGCGTAGACGCCGATCCGGCCCGGGAACCGCACGGGGTCGAGGCCGGCGTCGTCGACGGCCGTGGCCGCGCACTCCAGGAAGACCCGCTGCTGCGGGTCCATCGCCGCGGCCTCCGCCCGGCTGTACCGGAAGAAGGACCAGTCGAAGCGGCGGGAGTCCTCGATGACGCCCATGGCCGGTACGAAGTTCTCCCGGCCCGCGTACGCGGGGTCCACCCCGGACCGGAGCAGCTCCTCGCGGCCGGGCCGGCTGATGCCGTCCCGGCCGTCCCGCAGCATGGCCCGGAAGGCGCGGACATCACGCGCGCCGGGCAGCCGGCAGGCCATGCCGACGACGGCGACGGCGCCGTCGTCGAGAGGCACCGGGGTGCCCTCGGCAAGGGTGAGGGACATGTCAGGCTTCTCCGCCCAGATCGACGTACAGGTGGTCGAGGCCGACGTAGCTGAGGTTGGGACCCCACACGGCGGCCTCGTCGGACAGCCGGGCGTGCGGGAACCGCGCGGCGAGCCGGCGCAGCAGGACGGCCGCCTCCGACCGGGCCAGCGGGGCGCCCACGCAGTAGTGCGGCCCGTGACCGAAGACGAGGTTCCGGTCCCCGCCCGCCGGGGCGGCGGCGCCGGTGACCGGACAGGCCGCCGGGGCCCCGGCCTCCGGGGCGACCTCGTCCAGCGGCCCCTGGCCCGTGAGGCTCACGAGCACCAGGTCCCCCTGGCGCAGCCGCGCCCCCGCGAACTCCTGGTCGTACGCGGCGACCCGGCCGAGATGCCGCAGCGGCGGCTTGCTCACCAGCACCGACTCCACGAGGCCGGTCACCGCCCCCGGTTCGTCGCGGACGACGGTCTCCCAGAGGGCCCGGTCGCCGAGCGCGGTCAGGACCGTGGAGCCGAGCAGCGAGGCGGTGGTCTCCAGGCCGCCGAACAGGCACATGGCCCAGGTCGCGGTGGTCCGGGCCCGGTCCTCCGGGGTGTCGGTGGGGAAGCCGTCCAGGGCCCGGGCGCCGACGAGCGCCTCGGACATCTCCACCATGACCCGGTGGGCGGCCTGCGCGTAGTCGCGGCGGTACATGGCGCCGATGAACAGCGACAGGGTCCGCGACCACTCGTGGAGCACCGGCGGGGGCACGTCGATCCCGACGACGTGGGCCATGACCTTGCCGGAGATGCCCTCGGCGACGGCCGGCATGACGTCCTGCGGAGCGGCCCCGGCGGCGAGGGCGGTCAGGCACTCGTCCGTGATCTCCTCGATGCGCGGCGCGAGCGACCGCACGTACGAGGCGGAGAACATGCGCTGGACCGGGCGCCGCAGGGCCGTGTGCTCGGGGGCGTCGGCCTGGACGAACCACAGCCGCAGGAACTCGGTGAGCTCCCGGTACTCGGCGCGGGCCGCGTCCGTCATGTAGAGCTGGAAGGAGCGCTCGAAGGTCCCGGAGGCGAAGCCGGGGTGGTTGAGGACCTGCAGGGCCAGGGCCGGGTCGGCCACGACCCAGCAGTCGAGGCCCTCGTCCCACTCCGGCGCCCGCACGCCGTCCGCGAGGGACGGCGGCGGGACCGGTGCCGTGGCAGAGGTCATCGCTCCGCGGCCTTCTCGACGAGCGCGCTCAGCCCGGCGGGCGTGGGCGACAGCAGGAAGTCCCGCAGCCGTACGGTCGCGCCCAGTTCCTGCTTGACCTTGCGCATGAGGCGTACGGCGCCGAGGGAGTTGCCACCGATCACGAAGAAGTCGGTGTCCTCGGTGACGCCGGTGACGGGCTCTCCCTCGATGACGGCGGCGAACAGTCCGGCGATGCGCTCCAGGTCCACCGCGGCCGGAGCCGGAGCGGCCACGGGCTCCTCGACGGCCGGTGCGGGGGTGCCGGGGGACCGCCTGGCCGGCTTGGCCACGGCGACGAGGGCCCGCCGGTCCACCTTGCCGTTGGCGGTCACCGGCAGCCGGTCCACCACGGCCCACAGGTTCGGCACCATGTAGGACGGCAGCGTCTCGGTGAGCAGGTCGCGCAGCGCGACCGCGTCGACGGCCGCGCCCGGGGTGAGGACGACGGCGGCCACGAGGCGCTTGTCGGCGCCGCCGCCGTCGGTCACGACCACCACGGCGTCCTGCACCTCGGGGTGCCCGGTGAGCACGTCGCCGATGGCGCTCAGCTCGATCCGGTAGCCGCGCAGCTTGACCTGGTCGTCGGCGCGGCCGAGGAAGCGGAGACGACCGCTGGTGTCGACCCTGACCAGGTCGCCGGTGCGGTAGAGGCGCTCGGGCACGTCCGGGGACAGGTGCCCGAACACCCGGGCCGTCTCCGCCTCGTCGCCGAGGTATCCGTCGGCCAGGCCGTCACCGCCGGTGTAGAGCTCGCCGACCGCGCCGGGCGGGAGCAGCCGGCGACGGGCGTCGAGGACGTGGACGCGGGTGCCGGGCACGGGGCGGCCGATGGGCAGCGGTCCCTCCACGTCCTCGGCGCGCGCCACCGAGTGGGTGGTGGTGAAGGTGGTGTTCTCGGTGGGGCCGTACCCGTTGGTGACGACGATGCCGGGGTGCCGGGCGAGGAGGCGGGCGGTGTGCTCGTGGGGCACCACGTCGCCGCCGGTCAGCAGCTGGCGCAGGCCGCCGAGGGACTCCGGCGCGAACTCCTCGACCAGCCGGAAGAGTCCGGCGGTCAGCCAGGCGACGGTGATCCCGCGCTCCTGGAGGAAGGCGCCCAGCTCGGTCGGCGAGGCGAGGCCGGCCGGGTGCACCTCCAGGACGGCGCCGGTGAGCAGGGCACCCCACAGCTCGAGGGTGGAGGCGTCGAAGGACAGCGGGGAGAGCCGCAGCATCCGCTCGCCCGCGCCGAGGCGGACGTAACCGGCCTCGTGGACCAGGCGGATGACGGCCCGGTGCGGGACGCACACCCCCTTGGGCTGCCCGGTGGAGCCCGAGGTGAAGGCGACGTACGCCAGGCGCGCCGGGTCGGCGGGCGGGGTGGCCACGGCGTCGGCCGGGCCGGGCCGCCAGTCGGGCTCCCAGGTCGCGACGGCGGGCACGCCGAGGCCGGCGAAGCGTTCGGCGACCGGGCCGGCGACGGGGCCCGTGAGGGCGGCGGTGGGGCGGGACCGCTCCAGGATCTTGGTGACGTGGCTGTCGGGCAGCGTCGGGTCGATGCCGACGTACGCGGCGCCCGCCCAGGCCACGCCGAGGACGGCGACGGCCTCGGCCACCGAGCGCTCCACGCCCACCAGGACCCGGTCGCCCGGCCCCACGCCGGCGGCGAGCAGCAGGCGGGCCTGTTCGGCGGCGGCCTCGGCGAGCCGACCGTACGTCAGGGTGTGCTCCGCGTCGCGGACGGCGACGGCGTCGGGCGTCCGTGCGGCCACCTCGCGGAAGAGGGCGTCGAGCGACGTGACGGGGAAGTCCCGGCCGCTCGCGTTGATCTCGTCGAGCAGCGCGCGGCCTTCGGCGGAGATGCCGCGGACGTCCTCGAGCCGGGCGTCGGGGGCGTCGGCGAGCTGCCCGACCGCGGCGCGGAAGTCGGCGACGAAGCCCTCCGCCTCCGCCTGGTGCCAGACGCTCGTGGCGTACTCCAGGTGACCGGCGTACGACGGGTCGGCATGGCCGATGAGCATGGTCAGGTCGAACTGGGAGCCGCCGCCGTGGCCTTCCTCGATGCGGACGCGCATCGGTCCGGCGGTCAGTTCGCGCGGCACGAGCTGGTCGTGCATGCCGAAGCAGACCTGGACGAGCGGGTGGCAGCCGAGGCTGCGCTCGACGCCGAGGCGGGCGACGAGTTCCTCGAAGGGCAGGTCGCCGGCGTCGATGGCGGCGGCGAGCGAGCGGTGGACCCCGCGCAGGAAGGCGGCGACGTCGAGGTCGTCGTCCACGTCGACGCGTACGGGGACGAGGTTGCCCGCGACGGCGATGAGGCGGCTCAGCTCGGAGCTGCCGCGGCCGAGCAGGGGTACGCCCACCAGGAGGCTGCGGACTCCGGTGCGGCGGGCCAGCGTGAGGCCGAAGGCGCCGAGCAGGAAGGCGTACGGGGTGATGCCGAGGGCGCGGGCCCGGGCGGCGACCCGCTCGGTGACGGCGGGACCGAGGTCGAGGCCGAGGCGGTCGCCGGCGCCGTCCTGGACGGCCGGGCGCTGCCGGTCGGCGGGGAGTTCGAGGACGGACGGCACCCCGTCGAGGCGCTCGCGCCAGAGTGCGGTCTGCTCGTCCCAGGCGCCCCGGGCCCTGGCCTCCTCCTGGTGGCGGCGCAGGGCCGCGAGCGGAGTGCCGAGGTCGCGGGGGAGGGCCGGGTCGGCCGCGGCGGTGAGCTCGGTGTACGTCTCCAGGATCTCCCGGAGCAGCTGGCCGACGGCGTGGCCGTCGAGGACCATGTGGTGCGCGGCGAGGACGAGGGCGCTGCGCTCGTCGGAGACGTCGGCGGGGGCCCAGTGGCCGAACCGGTAGGCGGGGGCGGCGGCCAGGTCGAAGGGCTCGCGGCCGAGGTCGGCGCCCTGGCGGCGGACCTCGCTCTCGAAGGCCTCGGCCGGTCCGACGTAGGTGTGCTCGACGAGCTCGGGGACGTAGGCGGGCAGGATCTCCTGGACCACGTCGTCGTCGCTCTCGCGGAAGACGGTCCGCAGTCCCTCGTGGCGGGCGACGGTGGCGGCGACGGCCTTGGCGAGCACGTCGCGGTCGAGCCGGCCGCCGTCGGTGAAGCAGCGGAAGACGAGGTTGTACGGGGAGCCGCCGGCGACCCGCTCGATCAGCCACATGCCGCGCTGGGCGGGGGTGAGCGACTGCTCGGCCCCGTCCCGGTCGCCGGCGCGGGCCTCGGTCTCGGTGGGGGTGACGGGCGTGGCGGCGTCGAGGACCCGGGCGAGCGGGGCGTCGCCGAGCAGCTCCATGAGCGCCACGCGCAGTCCGAGCTCCTCCTGGAGGACGGCGGCGAGGCGCATGGCGCGCAGCGAGTCGCCGCCGAGGGAGATGAAGCTCTCGTCGCCGAAGGCGTCGGGGCCGTCCGGGAGGTCCAGGATCCCGGCGGCCAGTGAGCGGGCCGTCATCGGGCGGCTCCGCCCTGGGTGCGGGCGGCGGCGAGGAGCGCGGCCCGGTCCCCGGCGGCGGGGGCGGCGGCAGGCTCGGCCGCGGCGGCTATGAGGTCGGCCTGGCCGCTGACGGTGGGCGAGCGGAACAGGTCCATGGTGCGGACCTCGCGGCCGGAGACCTGGCCGAGGCGCTCGACGAGGAGGACGAGGAGCAGCGAGTCGCCGCCGGACTCGAAGAAGCTGACGTCGTCGGCGACGTCGTCGGTGTCCAGGATCTCGCGCCAGATGGAGCGGACGAGTTCGAGGCGCGCGGCCGGGTCGTCCAGGTCGACGGCCGGGGCGGTGGCGGTGGGACGTACGGACTCTTCGAGCACGGGGTTCTCCGGGAAGGTGGCGAGGTCCACGGCGCTGTGCCGCAGAGCGTTGAGGAGGTCCTTGACGTCGCCGGTGTCGAACACGTTGACCGGGTAGTCCAGGGACAGGGCGAGCCGTCGTCCGTCGGGCGTGTCCTCCAGACGGACGAACGCGGCCAGGTCGTACTTGACGAACATCGGGTCGAGCGGACGCAGTCTCCCGGTGGTGCCGGGGGTGAGGTCCACGGACCGGGGCGCCTCGTCGAGGTTGACCAGGACCGGCGACAGTGGCGGCCACAGGGCGTTCCGGTCGGGGTTGAGGGCGGCGGACACCGCGTCCAGGGGCACGTCGCTGTCGACGAACGCCTCCATGCCGCTGACGCGTACGTCGCCGAGCAGGTCGTGCCAGGTGTCCTCGGGTCCGACGGTGACCCGGAGCACGACGGTGGTCATGAACATCCCGATCACGTCGGCGGTGTCGGGATCGTCACGCCCCGGCCAGGCGAAGGCGATGAGGAAGTCGCGCTGGGGTCCGGTGCGGGCGAGGGTGGCGGCCAGGAGTGCGACGCCGACCATGAAGGGGGTGCAGCCCTCCTGGGCGGCCACCGCCATGACCCGTGCCGTGGTGCCGGGGTCGAGGGAGGTGGCGAGAGAGGCTCCGAGCAGCGATTCCGTCGACCCGGCGATGGGGGTACGGGGAAAGGGCAGTTGGACTTCGGCGGGTGCGCCGCGCAGCCGGTCGACGACTTCGGCGACCTGTTCGGCGATCTCCTCCGGAGTGCGCTCGGCGACGACGGAGGCGGGGTGCGGCGGCGTGCTCAGCTGTGGCTCGACCCCGTCGACGGCGGCCCGGTAGAGGGTGCGGATGTCCTCCAGGAGCATGCCGCGGGACACCCCGTCGAAGATGATGTGGTGCACGTTGAGCGCGAGCAGGGTGCGCTCGGCTCCCATGCGGATGATCTCGGCGCGGGCGGGCGCGTCCTGGGCGAGGTCGAAGGGCGCGGCGCTCAGGGCCCGTACCAGGTTGTCGACCTCCTCCTCGGTCCAGCCCTCGGCCTCGGCGTCGAGGAAGCCGGGCTCGGCCGGCGGACCGTCGGTGCGGTACTCGACCTGGCGGCGCTTGACGTCGAGCCGGAAGCGGGCCCGGAGCGAGGGGTGCCGGGAGAGGGACCGTCCGACCGCCGACACGAGGGCCCGGTGGTCCACGGGGCCGGTGAACTCGACGACCGTGGGGACCAGTTGGGTGGGGCGCAGCAGCTCGTCCCGGTCCAGGACCCACATGCCCTGCTGTACCCGGGTGGCCGGATACCAGACGTGATCGGACGGTGACGCACCGTGCGGTGCCGCGGGCAGCACGAAGGGGCC
>NZ_MWIG01000422.1:0-18711 GCF_002156145.1 Streptomyces sp. NRRL B-24572
GGGGCTGATTCGGTCCCCCGTGCCTCAAACGCCGGCGGGGCTGATTCGGTCCCCCGCGCCTCAAGCGCCGGCGGGGCTGATTCGGTCCCCCGCGCCTCAAGCGCCGACGGGGCTGTATTTCGGGCGGGGTGGGGGAGGAGCCCCGCAGGGCCCGTCGGTGTCCGGCCCTCCAGGTCGGCCTTCAGGGGCGCCGCCCTCCGTCGGGCATCCCGCACCGTCAGCGGCAGCGGGGCCCAGCCCGCGAGGCGGCCCAGCGCCACCACCGGCGGGTGCACCGGCGAGATCGACATGATCTCCGCCGGGGGGCCCATCACCGCGTCCGGCAGGAGGATGACCTGGTCCGCGTACTGCACGACGCGCTCCAGGCGGTGTTCCGCCAGGAGGACCGTCGTGCCGAGGTCGTGGACCAGGCGCTGGAGGACCGCGAGGACGTCCTCCGCCGCCGACGGGTCGAGCGCGGACGTCGGTTCGTCGAGGACGAGGACCTTCGGGTGCGGGGTCAGGACGGAGCCGATCGCGACCCGCTGGCGCTGGCCGCCGGAGAGCGTCGCGATCGGGCGGTCGCGGAGTTCCGCGAGGCCCAGGAGGTCGAGGGTCTCCTCGACCCGGCGGCGCATCACTCCCGGCGCCAGGCCCAGGGACTCCATGCCGTACGCGAGCTCGTCCTCCACCGTGTCCGTGACGAAGTGCGCGGACGGGTCCTGCCCCACCGTCCCCACCAGGTCCGCGAGCTCGCGCGGCGGATGCGTGCGGGTGTCGCGGCCGTCGACCGTCACCCGTCCGGTCAGGGTGCCGCCCGTGAAGTGGGGGACGAGGCCCGACACCGCGCCCAGGAGGGTCGACTTGCCCACGCCCGACGGGCCGACCAGGAGGACCAGTTCGCCCTCGGGGACGGTGAGGTTCACGTTCCGGAGCGTCGGCTCGGCGTCCTCCTCGTAGCGCACCGAGACGTTTTCGAAGCGGATCACACGATCTCCTTGGGTTTCGGCGCCACCCACGCCGGGAGCAGGCCCACCAGGACCGACGCCGCCGGCCACAGCGGCAGCTCCGGAGCCTCCAGCGGGACGACCCCGGGGTGCAGTGCCTCCGGCGCGTACGCGTTCGCCCGGATCATCAGGACCGCGACCGCCGCCCCGGAGCCCGCGACCAGCCACGCCCGCGCGCCCCAGAGGTCGGGGCGGTAGCGCGTACGGACCGTCCGCCGCCCGCCGAGCCGCAGCCCGGCCATCGCCGCGACGAGCCCGGCGAGGAGGAGCGGGAGTCCGTATTCCGCGCCCTCCGCCGCCAACAGGCCGTACGAGCCCGCGCAGATGCCGAGGAGACCACCCAGGGTCAGGACGTTCGTGGTGCGGCGTACCGCCGCCGGGACCCGGGCCGTCCGTCCGTAGCCCCGCGCGTCCATCGACGCCGCCACCGCGATCGACCGTTCCAGCGCTCCCTCCAGGACCGGCAGCCCGATCTGGAGCACCGCCCGCACCCCGCCCGTGGGCCGGCCGCGCAGTCGGCGGGCGGTCCGCAGCCGGACCACGTCGGCGACCATGTTCGGCGCGAAGGTCATCGCCACGACGACGGCGACCCCGGCCTCGTACAGCGCCCCCGGCAGCGACTTGAGGAGTCGTGCCGGGTTGGCGAGCGCGTTCGCGGCGCCCACGCAGATCAGCAGGGTCGCCAGCTTCGCGCCGTCGTACAGCGCGAACACCAGCTGCTCGACCGTCACCCGGCCCCCGATCCGCACCCCCTGCGCCCAGTCCGGCAGCGGCACCTCGGGGAGGGTGAACAGCTCGTGCTCACCGGGGATCGGGGAGCCGAGGAGGAGGGAGAAGACCAGCCGCAGCGCCACGACGAACAGGCCCAGCTTCACGAACGCGCCGTACGAGCGGGCCCAGGGCGCGTCCGTACGCCGCGCCGCCACCACATAACCCGCCACCCCGACGAGCAGTCCGAGCAGCAGCGGGTTCGTGGTCCTGGACGCGGCGACGGCCAGGCCGAGCGCCCACAGCCACCACGCGCCCGCGTGCAGGGCGTTGGCCCGGCTCGCCTCGGGGGCCGTGAACACGCTCCGGGCCGACGCCGTGGACACGCTCCGGGCCGTACTCATCCGCGTCATCCGCGCCGGCGGGCCTTCCAGATCGCCGCCCCGCCCAGGGCCAGGACCGCCGCCCCGCCCGCGAGTACGCCGAAGGACGGGCCGCCGCCCTTCCCGTCCGGAGAGGCCGGAGCCGTCGGCGCCGGGGTCTTCTTCCCGGTCTCCTCGACCTGTTCGCCGCAGCCCTTCGCCGGGTACCCCGCGATCCCGCACAGCATGGCCGCGCTGTCGTACCGCAGCGGCTTCGCCACCGCCGCCAGCGCCTCCGCGCCCGTCGCGTCCTCGCGGACCTCCGCGCAGCCGACCTCGATCGGCTTCTTCGGCGGGGTCTCCCCGGGCGGCGCGTCCACCGGGCCGCCGAAGTCGACGACGACCGCGATCCGCTTCGTCCCGTCCTTCTTCTCCACGCCCCCGCAGATCCCCGGGAAGTCGGGGGCCACGGAGGGCCGGGAGGTGTCCTCCGTGCCGTTGCTGATCGCGAAGCGGAAGCCGAGGGCGTCGCCGTCCGCCGGCCGGGCGGTCGCCGGGCCCTGCGTGGCGTACGCCCAGGGCTTCCCGCCGTCGCTCTCCCAGAACGACCAGTAGCGGTAACCGGCCGCCTGTGCCGGAGCCGCCGCGGCCAGGGCCAGGAGCGCCCCCGCCGCGGCGCCCGCGGCCCGTATCCCCGTACGGCTCACTTCTTGCGGCCGCTCACGAGGAAGCCGATGCCGACGCCGACGACCATGCCGATGCCGATGATCCACCAGACGTCGAAGCCGGACTCCCCCTCGTCGCTGGTGGAGGAGGCGGAGGTGTCCGGGGCCTTGGGCGCGGGGCCGGTGGCGTTGAGCTGCTCGACCAGGTCCACCGTGCCGAACTCGCGCGGGTCGGTGTCCGTCGCACGGGCCGCCAGGATCAGCTGCGCGTACGCGGCCGGGCCGCCCTCCTTCGCCCAGGCGGCGGAGTTCTTCTCCAGCCACGCGAGCGCCGGTTCGGCCTCCTTCGCGGCGCCGGCGGCGGCGAGCGCGACGACGGCGTCGGCGGTGTTGCCGACGTCGGGCTGCTCGGTGGTGTCGGTGGCGCCGGGCATCGGCGGCAGGGCGAGGTGGCCGGTCTTCGCGAGGGCCTTCGAGAGGTACGAGGCGCCGTTCAGCGCGGCCCGCTCGACGGTCGGCTTCGACAGGTCGGTGCAGGTCGGCGGCTGCTCGGGGGAGGCCTTGGTGGCGACGACGCTCTTGCCGAGCCCGGCGAGGGTGGCCGCCGCGGTGGCGTCGGCGTTGGCGAGGAGCTTGCCGGTCTTGTCCGGCTGGTACGCGAACGCCCCTGCGCCGTCCTTGTCGGAGCAGGGCAGGGCGAAGGAGAGGAGCGCGTCGTACGGGGTGCGGCCCTCGGCGGAGGTGAACTGGCCGGGCCGCACACCGATCGCGGCGAGCGCGCCGACGACGACCGACGTGGAGTTGGCGTCGCTCGCGCCGCCGACGCCGTAGCCCCAGCCGCCGTCCTTGTTCTGCACGGTCCGCAGCCAGTCGGAGCCGGCCTTGACGGCCTTGTCGATCTTCTCCGGGGCGGCGGACTGACGGCGCACGGCGCGGAGCGCCTGGACGGCGACGGCGGTGGCGTTGGTGTCCCGCATCGTCTTCGCGTCGCAGGCCTTCGTCACGTCCGCGCGGTACGAGGCGAACGAGCCGTCGGCGCACTGCTGGCCCAGGAGCCAGTCCACGGCCCGGTCGGCGGGCTGGTAGCCGGTGCCGCGCTGGGCGAGGAAGGCGAGCGACTGCCGCCAGACACCGTCGTACGTCGGGTCCTTCGTGCCGTACAGGCCGGGCACGGGGGTGCCGACGGAGGGCGACGGCGAGGGCGCGGCGGAGGCCGCCCCGGCGGCGGTGCCGAGCACGACTGCGGCGGCGGCGAGCGCGGCGGCGCCGCGGCGGACGGTGTTCATGGGGCCCTCTCCTGCGGCCGGGCACCGGCACGCCTCGGGGGCACCAGGCTCCGGCTCCGTATTCCTCGACGGTGCCGGCGGTCATGTCCCGGGCGGGGCATTCCGACTCACCGCTCCCCGAGGAGCGGCTCACGGCTGCGCGGTCAGTGCCGGATTTTCACCGGCTTCCCCCCGTACGGGCATGATGACGACCCGCTCACTCTACCGGCCCGTACGCCCGCCGCCCCGGGGGTGCGAGGCGCCTCACACCCGGCCGGAAGCGGGTCCGCCGATCGTCTGCCGGGAGAGTGATCGCTGTGCCATGCTGGCGCCGCCACGACGACATGCCGACGGCGTCTTCACGGGGGTGCGGAATGCGGGCGTTGACCGGGAGCGACCCGCGGGGGATCGGTCCCTACCGGCTCCTCTACCGGTTGGGCGAGGGCGGCATGGGCCGCGTCTACCTGGGCCGTTCGCGGGGCGGCCGAACGGTCGCGCTCAAGGTGGTGCACGGCGCGCTCACCGGCGACCCGGGCTTCCGCACGCGCTTCGCCCGTGAGGTGCGGGCCGCCCAGTCCTTACGCGGCGCCGGCACGGTCCCGGTCCTCGACGCCGACCCCGACGCCGAGGTGCCCTGGCTAGCCACCGCGTACGTGCCCGGTCCTGCGCTCTCCGAGGCGGTCCTGGCGCACGGACCGCTCCCCGAACCGGCCCTCTGGCGGCTGCTCTCCGGCCTCGCGCACGCCCTCGACGGCGTGCACCGGGCGGGGCTCGTGCACCGGGACGTCAAACCGTCCAACGTGCTGCTCTCGTCGTCCGGACCGCTGCTCATCGACTTCGGCATCGCGCGCTCCGCCGACGAGACGGCCCTGACGGGGACGGGTCTGGTCGTCGGCTCGCCCGGTTTCATGTCGCCGGAGCAGGCGGAGGGGCGGACGGTCGGGCCCGCCGCGGACCTCTTCTCGCTCGGCGCGGTCCTCGCGTTCGCGGCGACCGGGCGCGGGCCCTTCGGCGGCGGCTCGGTGGCGGAGCTGCTCTACCGCCTCGTCCACCACGAGCCCGACCTCGCCGGGGTCGAGGGGCCGCTCGCGGAGCTCGTACGGCGCTGCCTGGCCAAGCGGCCGGAGGACCGCCCGCCGGTGGCCGAACTCGCCGCGACCGCGGACGCCCACCGGGAGGAGTCGGGGAGCTGGCTGCCGGCGCCGGTGGTCGCGGCCATCGCGCAGAAGGCGGAGGAACTGCTCAACGCGGAGGCGGAGTTCGAGCCCGAGCCGGAGCGGGAGCCTGCGTCGGCGCCTCCAGCGGGCAGGGGACGGGGAACGGAGCCCGAGCCCGATCCGGAGCCCCGGCCGGGCGCGGCGGAGACCGCCGCCGACCCGGGGCCGGCCGCCGTCACCGTCGCCCAGCCGCGCACCGGGCCGCCCCGGACGGCCGTCCTGCCCGCGCCGGAGCCCGCCCCGAAGCCGGTCCGGGCGCGCGCCACGGGGCCGTCCGCGCCGACGCCCGCCCGGTCCTCCGCGCCTGCGCCCGCCCGGCCGTCCGCGTCCGCGCCCGCCCGGTCCTCCGCCGTACCGCGTGCCCGCGCCGCCACCCGCGGGCCGGCCGTCGGGGCGCGGGCCCGGGCCTCCTCGACGGGGACGGGGGTGCCGTCCGCGCGGGAGCGTGCCGTGCGGACGCTGACCACGGGTCTGGGGAGGCCGGTCCTCGGGCTGTTCTACCTGGTGCCGATGGTGGTCTTCCTCGTGGGCGGGGTCGACCTCATGGACAAGGCGGTGGCGTACCCCTCGGTCTCCGACCAGGCGCAGGGCCCCTACCAGTGGGCGATGGACGACTGGTGGCGCGTCCCCGCGACCCTCCTCCTGATCGCCGCGATGGTCGGACTCCAGGGCTACCGGGGGCGGCTGCTCACGGTCCCGCCCGGCCGGGTCCGGCTGTGGTCGGTCGGGATCGCCCTGTACTGGATCGCGCTGATCGCCGTACTGACCCTGCACGTCCTCTGGTTCCTCTTCGTCCACAACGGTTACGACTACTACGAGCACGGCGGGCAGCACTGGTTGTGGTGGGTGGCGGGCCCGTCGATGCTGCTCGGCGGCGGCATCTCCCCGCTGGTCCTGGTCATGTCCCTCATCCGCCTGTTCAAGGCCTGAGGCGGGGACTCACACCGCGACGTACGCGACCGGGTCCGTGCCCGCCACCGGCTCCGCGCGGCCGAGCTTCACCAGGCGGCGGAGGTGGGCCTCGGCCTCGCTGACGGCGATGTTGCGGGAGCCGTAAGGGATCTGGTCCCAGGGGCGGTTCCACTCCATGCGCTCCGCGAGCTGCCACGGTGTGAGCGGGGTGGCGAGGAGGCCGAGGAGGCCGGTGAGGCGTTCCTCGTGGTGGTCGAGGAGTTCGCGCACCCGGCCGGCGGCGTCGGTGAAGGCGTACTGGTGGGCGGGGAGGACCTCGGCGACCCCGAGGCGGCCGATCCGTTCGAGGGAGTCGAGGTAGTCGCCGAGGGGGTCCGTCTCCGTGGCCTCGTCGGGGTCCTCGTACAGGCCGATGTGCGGGGAGATCCCGGGCAGCAGGTGGTCGCCGGAGAAGAGCCGGCCGTGGCCGGGCAGCCGGGAGGGGTGCTCCTCCTCCAGGTGGAGGCAGACGTGCCCGGGGGTGTGGCCGGGAGTCCAGATCGCGCGCAACCGCCGCCCGGCCAGGTCGAGGAGTTCGCCGGGGACGATCTCGCGGTCGGGGAGGGCCGAGCGGAGACCGGGCAGGGTCCGCATCCTGCCTGCGGCGCGGGCGGCCCGCAGCGGGGCGATGTGGTCCTCGGGGGCGCCGACGGCGGCGAGTTTGCGGGCGAGGTAGTCGAACCAGGTGCCGGGTTCGGACGCGCGGGTGCGGCGGACGACGGCCGTGTCGGCGGCGTGCATGGCGATCCAGGCCCCGGACTCCTCGCGGACCCGGCCGGAGAGTCCGTGGTGGTCGGGGTGGTGGTGGGTGATGACGACCCCGTGGACCTCCGTGACGGAGAGGCCCAGGGCGCCCAGACCGCCGGTGAGTTCGGTCCAGGAGGCCGGGTCGTCCCAGCCCGTGTCGACGAGGACCGGGCCGCGGTCGGTGTCGAGGACGTGGACCAAAGTGTGGCCCAGTGGATTGTCCGGGATGGGCACCCGCAGGGACCAGACGCCTCCGCCGTGCTCGGTCACCTGGGGCACCTGTGTCATGAGCGTCCTCGTCTCTGCGTACCGGTACGACCATTGCCCACCATAACTAGAACTGACTGTTCGTCAGAAGAGCCTGCGGGGCGGAGACTTTTCCCCGCCGCTGACCTGCAATCGAGTCGTCACGATCGGTTGTTGTCGGTCGACGTCGGCCCCCCTCGTGCGGCCCACGCGCGGCCCGACTGAGAGGGGGCTGAACCCTGCTCCTGCGCACTGGGCGAGGGTGTGCCCGACGACCGCGCCGCACGGGTCGCCGATGGCCGCCGCCGAGCAGTGGCCCGACCCGTGGTTCGAGCGCCGGGAGCCCGCCGCGCCCGCCGGCTGAGGACTATGGACCGTCAGGAGCCGTGCGCCATAGGCCGGTTGGGGTCGAGGCGCTCTTGCGGACTGGTCTTACGCTGGAGGCATGGCCATCGATCCCTTGTTGAGACAAGGCCCCGACTCGACGGATCTGGTCCTGCGCGCGGGGCCGGCCGGGCGGGTGTGGAACGTGCTGATGTCGGTGGGGCCGGCGCTGTTCGTTCCGCTCGCCTTGGGTGTGCCGACCCTGGTCGTCGCCCTCTGGATGGCGCTGGCCGGGGCGCGGGCGTCGACCGTGTTCGTGGTGGTGGGGGTGATCGCCGGGCTGGAGTACCTGATCGGCTGGCCGGCGATGGCCTTTTCCCGGGCCCGGGACATCCTGCGGATGGAGTTCGCGCCGGCCGAGGCGCCCGCGTCCCTGCGGTTGGTCCGGGCTGCCGGGCCGGACGTCTGGCTGCCCGTCACGACCCTGCGCGAGGTGTGGCTGACGCACAAGGTGGTGGAGCCGTACCAGGGGGACTACAAGCCGGCCGTCTCCACGCTCGCGCTGGAACTCGTCCTGGGGGACGCCCGGGAGCGGATCGAGCTCCCGTTCGGCGGCGACCCGCGGCGGCTCGCCGACGCCTTGAAGGCTCTGCTCGGCCCGGCTGGGGTTGTGGTGCTGCTGCGCACCGAGCGCAGCACGCGCGAACGGCCGCAGCCCAACTCCGGCTGGAACTCAGGTGGTTCGGCCTCGGCCAACTCGGGTGGCGGCTAAGCCCTGGCTGTCCGTGGCGCTCCCCGACCGGGAGTGCCCGTCGATGCAACCGGCGGCGGGTGGTGCGGGCAGCCTGCCGCGACCCGGGCGCGTCGAGCCGCCGGGTCGACTATTGCGGGCGTTCGCCGGCTTCGGGGCGGCGGCACTGGACGGCTACGTGGGCGCCCTCCTGCTTGAGGATTCACCCCTGCGGCGCGCGGCTGTGGCAGCGATCAGCCGCTGGAACGGCGACGTGCCGAACCGTTCGGCGTGCCGCCGGAGACCGTCTACCAGTGGCGCCGGAAGCGCACCGGCCCGCCCGGCTTCCGGTCGGCGAAGTCGGCTTCCTCGCCGGGTGGTTGCACGTCGGCTGTCAGGTGAAGCCCATCGGTGGCCGAGCCGTCTTCGCCCCGCCGAAGCACGGCAAGGTGCGTGACATTCCCCTGCCCGCACGCGTGAGCCGTGCGCTGGCCGCAGACGTCATTCCGGCGCCTGAACCGGGGGCCCAAGGAGTCGCGCGAGGACGGGATGCACGCGCTGAGGCCGTTCTGCGCCTCCGCGCTGCTCGACGCGGGCGGGAACATCGAGGCGTTGAGCGGCTGCCTGGGGCACGCCGACCCCGGCTTCACGCCGAGGACCTACACCCACCTCATGCCGGGCGGCGAGAGCCGCACGCGGAAGGCCGTCGACGACGTCCACAAGGCACGCGGCGGAGCACCCGACGGCCCACAGACGGCCCAGGCGGCATGACGACGGCCCCCACCAGTGGCAAAGCTGCTGGTGGGGGCCGGTTCGGCCTCAAGTCTGGCCAAGTATAACTAGAACTGGTATCAGTTCTGAAGCACCGTCAGGAACATCGTCGGAACTTCAACGAGCAATTCCATCTCCTCGGGAGGCAGCGGTCATGACCGAGCTTGTGGAGCACGGAAGGCTGTTCATCGGCGGGGAGTTGACCGATCCCCTCGGCGAGGGGGTCATCGAGGTGATCTCCCCGCACACCGAGCAGGTCATCGGCCGTGTCCCGCACGCCTCCGAGGCCGATGTCGACCGGGCCGTGGCCGCCGCCCGCGCCGCCTTCGACCACGGTCCATGGCCCCGGATGACCGTCGAGGAGCGGATCGCGGTCGTCACCCGCATCAAGGACGCGATCGCCGTCCGGTACGAGGAGATCGGCCGCGTCATCAGCTCCCAGAACGGCTCCCCGTACTCCTGGTCCGTCCTCGCCCAGGCGCTCGGCGCGATGATGGTCTGGGACGCGGCGATCACCGTCGCCCGGGACTTCCCGTACGAGGAGCGGCGCGGCGGTGTCCTCGGGCCGCTGCTCGTGCGGCGCGAGCCGGTCGGGGTGGTCGCGGCCGTCGTCCCGTGGAACGTGCCGCAGTTCACCGCCGCCGCCAAGCTGGGGCCCGCGCTGCTCGCCGGCTGCACGGTGGTCCTCAAGCCCTCGCCGGAGTCGCCGCTCGACTCGTACATCCTCGGCGAGATCGCCGCGGAGGCCGGGCTCCCGGAGGGGGTCCTGTCGATCCTGCCCGCCGACCGCGAGGTCAGCGAGTACCTCGTCGGCCACCCCGGCGTCGACAAGGTCTCCTTCACCGGCTCGGTCGCCGCCGGCAAGCGGGTCATGGAGGTCGCCTCCCGCAACCTCACCCGCGTCACCCTCGAACTGGGCGGCAAGTCGGCCGCCGTGATCCTCCCCGACGCGGACGTGGCGACCGCCGTCGCCGGGATCGTCCCGGCCGCCTGGATGAACAACGGGCAGGCGTGCGTGGCCCAGACCCGCATCCTCGCGCCCCGCTCGCGGTACGAGGAGATCGCCGAGGCCCTCGCGGCGGCGGCCGGCGCGCTCGTCGTCGGCGACCCGCTCGATCCGGCCACCCAGGTCGGTCCGCTCGTCGCCCGGCGCCAGCAGCAGCGCTCCCTCGACTACATCGGGATCGGGCAGGCCGAGGGCGCCAAGGTCCTCACCGGCGGCGGACGTCCGGCCGGCCTGGAGCGCGGCTGGTACGTCGAGCCGACCCTCTTCGGCGACGTCGACAACTCCATGCGGATCGCCCGCGAGGAGATCTTCGGTCCGGTCATCTGCCTCCTGCCGTACGGGGACGAGGCCGAGGCCCGGCGGATCGCGAACGACTCCGACTTCGGGCTCAGCGGCAGCGTCTGGACCGGGGACGTGGAGCACGGCATCGACTTCGCCCGTGGCGTCCGCACCGGCACCTTCAACGTCAACACCTTCAGCCTCGACATGCTCGGCCCCTTCGGCGGCTACAAGAACTCGGGCCTGGGCCGGGAGTTCGGCCCCGAGGGCTTCGGTGAGTACCTGGAGCACAAGATGATCCACCTGCCCGGCGGCTACGAGGGCGGGGCGTGATGGGGGACCGCTGGCACGTCGAGGTCGACCGGAGCGTCTGCATCGGCTCCGGCATGTGCGTCAACCACGCCCCGGACGGCTTCCGGCTCGACACGGCCCGCCAGTCCCACCCGGTGGAACCGGAGGCGGACGCGGGCGAACGGCTCCTCGCGGCGGCCGAGGGCTGCCCGGTGGAGGCCATCCTCATCACCCTGGCGGACGGCGGGGAACCGGTGTTCCCGCCGGAGGAGTAGCCCTGTCGGGACGAGCAGCCGTTTCCACGTGCAAAACTAGGCCCCTTGATCACGGGGGCAAGGGGCCTTCGTGCGCGCGGAATCGGGAGTGTTGTGCGCAAGGCGATGTGGGTGGCCGCGGCCGCCGGTGTGGCGCTGCTCGTCTCGGGTTGTGGCAGCGAGGGCGGCACGGACAAGGGCGGTTCGTCCTCGGCCGGCTCGGCTTCGACGGGCGGTTCGGGCGGGGGTTCGGAGGCGGGCGACGGCACGCTGACCGCCGACGCGGTGAGCAAGGAGATCGAGGGCGCGGCGACCGCCGCCGGCTTCACCGAGGATCCCACCGGCGACCCGGTGGCGCCCGAGCTGAAGAACTGCATGGTCACCTGGAACGCCGACGCCGAGAAGGCGGCCGACCCGAAGAAGTCCTACGACGGCACGGTCACGGCCCTCGCCAAGGGCGGCTGGGCCGAGGGCAAGGGCCTCGCGCAGGGCGGTTCGGAGATCAAGACCTTCACGAAGAGCGGCTGGCAGCTCAAGGCCAGCAACCACTCCACCGGCCCGCTGAAGATGGTGATGTTCATCGCCACCGACACCGGCCCGGAGTGCGAGGCGCTCTTCGCGGCCGACCTGAAGAAGAACAAGAAGCCCTGAGGTCACTCGCCCCCGGGAGCGGTGCCCGCCCCGGGGGCGGTCAGGTCGATCAGCCGGCAGACCGTCTCGATGTCGATCTTCACCTGTGCGATCGAGGCGCGTCCGGACAGCCAGGTGATCAGCGCGGAGTGCCAGGTGTGCTCGATCACCCGGACCACCGAGAGCTGGCTCGGGGTCGGGTGTTCCGCACCCATCGCGTCCAGGATGATCGCGGTCGTCACCCGGGAGACCGTGTCGACCTCGGGGCTCACGCTGCGGTCCGCGAAGGTCAGCGCCCGCACCATCGCGTCGGCCAGCTGCGGTTCCCGCTGCAGAGCCCGGAAGGCGCGCATCAGGGTCTCGGCGACCCGCTCCGCCGGGTTCGCGCCGGCGGGCGGCCGCTTCCGCAGGGTGGTGTGCATGTGCTGGAGCTGGTCCTGCATCGTCGCGACCAGCAGATGGATCTTGGACGGGAAGTACCGGTACAGGGTGCCGAGGGCGACCCCCGCCGCCTCGGCGACCTCCCGCATCTGCACGGCGTCGAAGCCGCCCCGGGCCGCGAGCTGGGCGCTGGCGTCGAGGATGCGGCGCCGCCGTGCCTCCTGGCGCTCCGTGAGGGGCGGCGACGCGGCTCTGTGGTCCGCTCTGCTGTCTGCGGTCATGAGGTCCCGTTCCGTGCGGCTTCCGTTCGGTGGGGAGCGACAGTATGGCCGTGCCGCCGCCGTGGCGCGAATCACCTGTTCCGGCTCTCACCACGGAGCTACCTGCCGGTAGATTCTGTGCTCCTTGAAGGATCAAGAACGATCAAGTCTGTAACTTGTTCTAGATTAGCGCGAGCGGTTACGCTCCCGCGAAACGCACGCTCGAAGGGGGTCGCGCATGACCGCTGAGGCCATAGAGGCAAGCCCCCGACAGGGCGGCACCGCGGCCGGTGACCGTCCGTTGCGGATCGCTCTCCTCACGTACAAGGGGAACCCGTTCTGCGGGGGCCAGGGCGTCTACGTCCGGCACCTCTCCCGCGAGCTCGTCCGCCTCGGCCACAGCGTCGAGGTCATCGGCTCCCAGCCGTACCCCGTCCTCGACGAGGGCGAGGACCTGGAGGGCCTCAAGCTCACCGAGATCGCCAGCCTTGACCTCTACCGCTCGCCGGACCCCTTCCGGACCCCGAAGCGCGAGGAGTACCGGGACTGGATCGACGCGCTCGAAGTCGCCACCATGTGGACCGGCGGCTTCCCCGAGCCGCTCACCTTCTCCCTGCGGGCCCGGCGCATGCTCGCCGCCCGCCGCGGCGACTTCGACGTCGTCCACGACAACCAGACCCTCGGCTACGGGCTCCTCGGCGGGCCGCGCGCGATCGGCGCGCCGCTCGTCACCACGATCCACCACCCCATCACCGTCGACCGGCGGCTCGAACTCGACGCCGCCGCCGACTGGAAGCGCCGCGCCTCCGTCCGCCGCTGGTACGCCTTCACCGGCATGCAGAAGAAGGTCGCCCGCCGGCTGCCGTCCGTCCTCACCGTCTCCGGCACCTCACGCCAGGAGATCGTGGAGCACCTGGGCGTACGGGAGGACCGCATCCGCGTCGTCCACATCGGCGCCGACACCGACCTGTGGTCGCCGGACCCGTCCGTCGCCGAGGTCCCCGGCCGGATCGTCACCACGTCCAGCGCCGACGTCCCGCTCAAGGGCCTGGTCTTCCTCATCGAGGCGCTCGCCAAGCTCCGTACGGAGAACCCCGAGGCGCACCTCGTCGTCGTCGGCAAGCGCGCCGAGGACGGGCCGGTGGCCGCCGCGATCGAGCGGTACGGGCTGGATGGCGCCGTCGAGTTCGTGAAGGGCATCAGCGACGCGGAGCTCGTGGACCTCTACCGGTCCGCCCAGGTCGCCTGCGTGCCGTCCCTGTACGAGGGCTTCTCGCTGCCGGCCGCCGAGGGCATGGCCACGGGGACCGCGCTGGTCGCGACGACCGGTGGGGCGATTCCCGAGGTCGCCGGGGCCGACGGGGAGACGTGTCTGGCGGTGCCGCCCGGTGACGCGGGGGCGCTGGCCGCTGCGCTGGGGCGGGTCCTGGGCGACCCCGAGCTCCGCGCCCGGCTCGGCGCCGCGGGGCGGGCTCGTGTCCTTGAGCGGTTCACCTGGGCGCGGGCCGCGCAGGGCACCGCCGAGCTGTACCGGGAGGCGGTGGCCCGGCAGGGCGCCGGAGTCCGCCGGTGACACCGCGCCATCGTTGCCGGGTGCAGCCCGGTGGGTGGGTTGTGCCCACCCGTTCCGCCCTGCGGAACGCCTGCCCACAACCAGTCTCCAACCTCGAAAGCAGGGCGTCCTCGTGCTGACCGTCGACTTCACTCGCTTCCCGCTCGCCCCCGGCGATCGTGTGCTCGATCTGGGCTGTGGTGCGGGACGGCACGCCTTCGAGTGCTACCGGCGCGGTGCGCAGGTCGTGGCGCTCGACCAGAACGGCGAGGAGATCCGCGAGGTCGCCAAGTGGTTCGCCGCCATGAAGGAGGCCGGTGAGGCCCCCGCCGGCGCGACCGCCACCGCGATGGAGGGCGACGCCCTCAACCTGCCGTTCCCCGACGAGTCCTTCGACGTCGTGATCATCTCCGAGGTCATGGAGCACATCCCCGACGACAAGGGCGTGCTCGCCGAGATGGTCCGCGTCCTCAAGCCGGGCGGCCGGATCGCGATCACCGTGCCCCGGTACGGCCCCGAGAAGGTCTGCTGGGCGCTCTCCGACGCGTACCACGAGGTCGAGGGCGGCCACATCCGCATCTACAAGGCCGACGAGCTGCTCGCCAAGATCCGGCAGGCCGGCCTCAAGCCGTACGGCACCCACCACGCGCACGCGCTGCACTCGCCGTACTGGTGGCTGAAGTGCGCCTTCGGCGTCGACAACGACAAGGCGCTGCCGGTCCGCGCGTACCACAAGCTCCTGGTCTGGGACATCATGAAGAAGCCCGCCCTGACCCGGGTCGCCGAGCAGCTGCTCAACCCGGTCGTCGGCAAGAGCTTCGTGGCGTACGCGACCAAGCCCCACCTCCCCAAGGCCGACGCCCGGTGACCTCTCCCGAGCGGATCGCCGAGCACCTCGTCCTGCCCGGGGTGCTCACCGCCGAGCAGGCCGCCCAGACCGTGGCCGGGATACTCGCCGTGCAGCGCGAGGACGGCGCCATCCCCTGGTTCCGGGGCCACCACCTGGACCCGTGGGACCACACCGAGGCCGCCATGGCCCTGGACGCGGCCGGCGAGCACGACGCCGCCGCCCGCGCCTACGAGTGGCTCGCCCGGCAGCAGAACAGTGACGGCTCCTGGTACGCGGCCTATCACGACGGCGACCCGGAGCAGGTCACCGACCGGAGCCGCGAGTCCAACTTCGTCGCGTACATCGCGGTCGGCGTCTGGCACCACTACCTCTCCACCGGCGACGACGCCTTCCTCGACCGGATGTGGCCCGTCGTCTACGCGGCCGTCGAGTTCGTCCTCGGGCTCCAGCAGCCCGGCGGCCAGATCGGCTGGAAGCGCGAGGACGACGGCACACCGGTGAACGACGCGCTGCTCACCGGCAGTTCGTCGATCCACCAGGCGCTGCGCTGCGCCCTCGCCATCGCCGAGGTCCGCGAGGAGGCGCAGCCCGACTGGGAACTGGCCGCCGGGGCCCTCGGCCACGCGATCCGCCGGCACCCCGAGCGCTTCCTCGACAAGTCCCGCTACTCGATGGACTGGTACTACCCGGTCCTCGGTGGCGCGGTCACCGGGTCCGAGGCCAAGGAGCGGATCGAGGCCTCCTGGGACGCCTTCGTCGTCCCCGGCCTCGGTGTGCGCTGCGTCGTCCCCAACCCGTGGGTCACGGGCGGCGAGAGCTGCGAACTCGCCCTCGCGCTCTGGGCGATGGGGGAGTCCGACCGGGCCCTCACGGTCCTCCAGGACATCCAGCACCTGCGCGCCGCGAACGGCATGTACTGGACGGGGTACGTCTTCGAGGGCGCCACGGAGGGCGACAAGGCCGTGTGGCCCGAGGAGCAGACCGCCTGGACCGCCGGCTCGCTGCTGCTCGCGGTGGCGGCGCTCGGCGGCGAGGAGGCGACGGTCGCGGTCTTCGGCGGCGAGCGGCTGCCGCACGGTCTGGAGCCCGACTGCTGCGTCTGACCGGCGCCGTTTCACCGTCGGAATCCGTGCCGGATGCATGTAAAACCGGTTGCTCGACCGGCTCTAATATGTGCGTGCTCATGACTGGCATGAGCATGCACGACAGGAGTACCGGTCAAGATGGACCGTGCGGGGAAGGGCCTGGCGAGCGAACTACTCGCGCTGAAGAAGGCGTCGGGATCGAGCTTCGCGCAGCTCAGCGAGAAAACCCACTACGCGAAGTCCTCGTGGGAGCGCTGGGTCAACGGCAAGCAGTTCCCGCCGCGTGACGCCGTGGAGAGCCTCGCGAGGCTCTGCGACACCGATCCGGCGCAGCTGCTCGCGCTCTGGGACGAGGAGGAGGCCCGGCGCACGGCCCCCGAGCCGGAGCCCGAGGGCGAGCCGGAGGGGCCGGAGGCCGCGGAGGTCGCGCCGGAACCGGAGGAGGCCCCGCGCAAGCGCCGCGGACTGTGGGCCGCGCTCGTGCTCGCCGTCCTCCTGGTGGCCGGCGCCGGCACGTACGCCGCCGTCGCCCTTACCGGCGACGCCGAGCTGCCCAAGCCCAAGGCGATCGTGAAGGTCGCGGGCCCGGCCACCGGCTGCGAGGCCACCGGGTGCGAGGGCAAGGACCCGAAGAAGATGAACTGCGGCGCCGACGCGGTCACCGTCCGTACCGGCTCCATCCCCAAGGACCTCGTCATCGAGCTGCGCTACAGCCGCGCCTGCAAGGCCGCCTGGGGCCGCATCACCTTCGCCGAGATCGGCGCCACCGTCGTCGTCAACAACTCCGACGGCGCCGCCCAGGCCGATGTCGTCCACTACGACCGGGACGTCTACACGCCGCTGATCGCGGCCCCGGACGACGGCTCCGTCTGGGTCTGCGCGGCCCTGCCGAAGAAGGGCGGGAAGGACGGCCCGCGCAGCTGCACCGGCCGGTTCATCCCGAGCGAGGAGCAGAGCTCGCAGGGCTCGTAGCGGAGGCCGCCGAGGCCGAGGGCACGGGCGGCTTCGTGGCGAGCACCTCGCGCGCCGCCTTGTCCTGACGGTCGAGCAGCTTCCGCCAGTCCTTCTCGACGGCCGGATTCCGGTCGAGCCAGCCCTGCTGGACGGCGGCGAGCCGGGTGTACGCGATGGTCAGATACCCGGTCTCGCCCTTGCAGCGCAGATCCGCCTTCAGGATGTCGCGGCCGTTCAGCCGGGCCCTCTGCGTGGGCAGGGTCTTCAGGAGCGTGCTCGGGTCGCGCTGCCCGGGGAATCCGTAGTCGTTCATGCACTGCTGCCAGCGAGCGGTCGCGTTCCGGAACGCCGGGTCCTTCTCGACGTTCGCACGCGCCTGCTCCTGAGCCTCGAACAGCAGGATCCGCACCTGGAGCCAGCGCATCCGGCCGCCGACGCCGTCACCGAGGACCCGCTTCTCGGCCTCGGCCAGGCAGCCGTCGCCGGGCCGGGTCACCGCCATGCCGTGCGCGCCCTTGGCACTGACGCGCCTGTCCTCGTCGCCGAACAGGGCCCGCTGGTACGCCTTGGTCGCCGCTTCGCTGCCGGGCTTCGGAGGCGTCTCGCCCAACGGCTTCCGGGCGGGCGCGGCCGAGGGCGGGGCCTCCAGGCCGAAGGGCCGGGGCCGCTGATCGCCGTCCTCCGCCGGCGTCGGCGTCGGCGGAGGCGCGTAGCGGAAACCGTGCTCGGCCATGCAGGCGATGGAGTACTGGCGCTGAGCCTCGGCGCTCCTGGACAGGACTTCGGCGTGACCGAACATGCGGTCGGTGACGGGTGGGAGGCCGTGCAGCCGGTCGAGCCCGGCGGCCGTGGCGAGAGCGCCGTCGGACGGCGCCGGTGCCGCTTCGGACGAGGACAGCATCGCTCCCCCGACGGCGGCTGCTCCGCCCGCCAGGACGGCGATGAGGGCGAGGCCGACGCGGCGGCTGGACCGGGGCATGGTGACGGAGGCCTTTCGTCGGTACGGAGACGGGAGGGCGGGCCCCGGTGCACCCCTGTCGCACCGGGACCCGCCCACGCCCGCGGGGGTGTGGCTCAGAAGCAGTGGATCGTCGTCGTGGGACGCAGCTGCAGGGAGCTGGCCTGGCGCTGCCAGTCCGCGAGACCGAGGTCCACCGAGCTGCCGGGGTTGACGCAGAACAGCAGCCCGCCCTGGAAGTTGATGTCCCGGTAGTAGTGGCTCTCGTAGCCGCCCGTGCTGGAGTTGCTCGCGGCGTTCACGTGGTCGTTGACGTTCTCGCCGTAGCCGACCAGGGAGGAGCCGTCTTCGGAGTAGCCGGCGTCGAAGTAGTCGTCGGTGAAGTTGTAGTCGCTGTTGAAGAAGTTGTGCTGGGCGCTGCCTGCCATGTACGTGGTGGCGAACACGCAGTGGTAGCCCGGCGCGCACTTGTAACCGGCCCACGCCGAACCCGCCGTGGCGACACCGGCGCCGGCGATCAGCGCGGTGGTGGCGGCGACCACAGCGGCCTTCTTGCGGAGCCCCATGCCCATGCTCATTTCGTTCCTTGTCTGTCGGCGTCGCGTACGCAATCGCACGCGTGCGCCAGGCTTACGCCTGCTGTACGCCGCCGTATTGGAAAAAACCGCACGTCGCGCACCGGCCCCGGGTCGAGCACCGGCCCCGGCACGTGCTCGCGCGCAGGCCGTCAGCCCGCGATCCAGGCGCTCGCCGTGTCCCGGCCTGCCAGGAACCGCCCCGGCGGCATCCCCGTCAGGGCCGTGAACTCGCGGCTCAGGTGCGCCTGGTCGTACAGCCCGCACTCGGCCGCCGTCTCCGCCGCCGGCCTGCCCGCCGTGAGCAGCCGGATCGCCCGGTTGAGCCGCAGGACGCGGGCGAGCTGCTTCGGGCCGATCCCGAGCTGCTCGCGGAAGCGGCTCTCCAGGTGCCGCATGCTCCAGCCCGTCTCCGACGCGACCTCGTGGATCGGTGTCGCGCCGCCGGAGCGCTCCAGGACCCGCCACGCCTCCAGGACGGCCGGCGCGGGCCCGGGCGCCGGGGCCGCCTCCGCCGTCCAGCGCAGCAGCGTCGCGTCGAGCAGCGCGAACCGCTCCGGCCAGCCCGGCGCCTCCGCCAGGGCCTCGCCCAGGTGCCGGGCGCGGGCGCCGAGCACGTCGGCCGGGTCGGCGAGCGCGTCGGCGAGCTCGCCGAGCGGGCCGC